>NZ_JADBUP010000095.1:0-9851 GCF_020245605.1 Microcystis sp. M061S2
AAAAAAATGCAGGAATATTTAGATAATGGGACTCGTTTAGGTTGGTTAATCAATAGAAAAACTAGAGAAGTAGAAATTTATCGTCAAGGACAGGCAGTAGAAATTTTAACTAATCCAGAGAGTTTATCGGGGGAAAGTATTCTGCCAGAATTTAGTTTAAATCTTACTTTGATTTGGTAAGCCAATTTAGCTTGCCCCTTGCCTGACTTCTGCCAAAAGTCTAATATCGCAGGATTACTCCTGAAAACATCAGAGCTTTAAATTTAAGCTAAAATTGGGTAAAACATCTTCACCCGATAAATCAGTGGGATTTTCTAATATTTCTACCTCCTTTCCCTGACGATAAATTTCAACCTGCCGATTCTGGGGATCGATTAACCAGCCTAACCTTGCGCCATTTTCCCTATATTCGAGCAGTTTTTTCTGTAATTTGTCAAGACTATCGGATTCAGACCGCAATTCCACCACAAAATCGGGACAGAGGGGAATAAATCCTTTTTTCTGCTTAGGGGTTAAAGATTCCCAGCGTTCTCGACTCACCCAAGATAGATCGGGAGAACGAATCGCCCCATTTGGTAGTATAAATCCAGTGGAAGAGTCAAACCCGACTCCTAAAGCTTCATTTTCTTCGCACCAGCGAAACAATTGTCCTGTTATACGAAAATTTCGCTGTCCTGATTCGCCACCTGTCGGGGGATTCACGATTAATTCTCCTTGGGCTGTACGTTCTAATTTTAAGTCCCGGTTGACCACAGCAAGGGCTTCAAACTGTTCAAGGGTGATAGAGAGAGCGATCGCTCTAGGAATTTCTAAGGAGAGGGTTTCGGGTGAGGTAGTAACTGCTAACATAATCCTTTGATCAGGTGCAACTCATATATACTATTAAAGATTATTTGTCAAGTTTTTGCTCAGACTTCTTGAGCTTGCGCTGACCAAATTCTCTATTTTTTGGGGAAGTTTCCACCTCGATCGGGCGGGTTCAATAAATAACAGGTTATAATAGCGAATAATTAACTAAATTTACCTAAAAACCATCGATCGTGTTCTACGCTATTGATTTCGGAACCAGTAATACCGTCATTACTCGTTGGAATGGGGCGACAAATAGGGCCGAAACCGTCAAATTATCGGAGTTATCCCAACAAATAGCCGACAATCCCCCCCTAATTCCCAGTTTACTCTATATTAAATCAGCCAATCCCCTGCAAGTAATTGCCGGTCAAGCAGTGCGCGATCAGGGTTTAGATATCGATCGAGATCCGCGTTTTTTTCGTCGCTTTAAACGAGGTATCGGCGCAAAAATTCAAGGATTTTTACCAGAATTAGAGGAAACTGTCCTCAGTTTCGAGGGGGTTGGCCAATGGTTTCTCGATAGCATCATCGACCACTTAAAAAACACCACCCCAGAAACCCCCCAATCTCTAGTTTTAACCGTCCCCGTCGATAGTTTTGAAAGTTACCGCAATTGGTTAAGCAATGTTTGTCAGGGATGGGAAATCGAACAAATTCGACTAATTGATGAACCCACGGCCGCCGCTTTGGGTTATGGAACCACTGGGGATCAAGTGATTTTAGTGGTAGATTTTGGCGGTGGCACCCTCGATCTTTCTTTGGTACAATTAGATTTAGATAATCCTCAAAAAAATCAAGGTTTTATTCTCAAGTGGGGAGAAAAACTTTTAGGCAATAATTCCGCCCAAAAAACTAAACTAGCCAGAGTTTTAGCCAAGGCGGGGACAAATTTAGGGGGGTCAGATATCGACGATTGGATTGTCGATTATTTTGCCCAAAAGCAATCTTTAGCGAAAACTTCCCTGACTACTCGTCTAGCAGAAAGATTAAAAATTAAACTTTCTTCCCAATTAACCGCCGCGGAGGTATATTTTGATGAGGAAAATTTCGAGAGTTACGAGTTAAGCTTGGATCGAGAACAATTGACCGATATTCTCCAACAACAAAACTTTTTTAATCAATTAGATGATTTAATGACGGGAGTTTTGCAACAGGGAAGACGCAATGGAATTGAAGTTAGCGATATCGATGCGGTGTTATTAGTTGGGGGAACCGTACAAATTCCGGCGGTAAAAGATTGGGTGCGACAGTATTTTGATAGTAGTAAAATTAAAGAGGATCGACCCTTTGAAGCGATCGCTTTGGGAGCGTTACAATTAGCCCAAGGTTATCAAGTCAAAGATTTTCTTTATCATAGCTACGGGATTCGTTACTGGAATCGTCGCAAAAATGCCCACGCTTGGCATCCGATTATTAACTCCGGACAACCCTATCCTATGGAAAAACCCGTGGAATTAGTCCTAGGTGCTTCCGTAGACAATCAACCTAGCATTGAATTAATTATCGGCGAATTAGGCACAGAAAGGGGGGCAATGGAGGTCTATTTTGATGGTGATAAATTAATTACTCGTTCCCTCGGTAATGGAGAAACTAGCGTCCAACCCTTAAATGATCGCGAGGGAGCCCGATCGATCGCTAAACTCGCTCCTTTAGGTTTCCCCGGCAAAGATCGCATTAAAGTGCAGTTCTGGATTGATGATCAGTGTTTTCTGCGGATTAATGTGGAAGATTTACTCAGTCAAGAATTGTTACTAAACAATCAAATTGTCACCAAATTAAGCTAAACTTGGCTTCAGCCAAAAATCAAGTGCAGACTCATAGTAAGTTTGCACTGATATTATCGCAATATTCTGTTTTACCGGTGGCTTTATCGACTGTGATCGCGCACGGGGATCGGGATCAGTTCGGGTTCGGGTTCGGGTTCCGGACCAAAAACACTCTCAATCAGTTTGCGCGCCCATTCTCTCAACTTGTCTATCACTTCATCTAAATAGTCCATTGACCAAATGGCTCCTTTGAGATACTAGCTATGAGTTTTCGTCGATTGATCCCCGCAACAGCTTGATTCTAGAGAATTTTAACTAATTTTCATCGTTTGGCTGTTCAATCTGACGAACGGGGGAATCTATATCTTGTATTTATATTAAGCTTAACATAAGTTCTTAGTCTGAGTATATATTCTTGGCAATTCTTTTTTAAGATATTATTAATAAATTCCTGCGTAGGCGATCAAGAGCGGTATAAGCACTAATCTGGCGAATAGTCAAGCGATCTCGATTTTCTCCGAAACGATGCTCTGATACGGTAACATTTCCCTGAGGATCGGCTAAACCGATATAAACTAGACCCACGGGTTTTGTCTCGCTGCCTCCTCCTGGTCCGGCAATACCCGTGATACTGATCCCCCAATCCGTAGCGAGGCGTTTTTGCACTCCTAAGGCCATCTGTTGGGCAACAATGGCACTGACAGCCCCGACATTATTTAAATCCCGCTCATTTACGTCTAAGAGGGCAACTTTTACCCGATTATCGTAGGAAATAACCCCACCCCAAAAATAATCGGAACTGCCGGCGATTTGGGTGATAATTTCTCCTAATCCCCCTCCGGTACAGGATTCTGCCACACTCAAAGTTTGTTTTTGTCGCCGCAACAGTTCCCCCACCACTGCGGGTAAAGTATCATCATCAGCCCCAAAATAATCTAATCCGGCGATTTCCTTAATTTCCGTCGCTACCGGTTCAATTATCTGCAAAGCAGCCTCTAAAGAAGGGGCTTTGGTCGCAATTCGCAAACGCACTTCGCCTAAACCAGCATAGGGGGCAACGGTGGGATTAGTCAGGTCAAATAAATGGACAACTTTTTCCGCTAAAGCTGACTCACCGATACCGCGAAATTTGAGGGAACGACTATAAATCCTCTCTTTGCCCCATCCTTGACTTTCTAGGTAAGGAATCGCCGTTTCTACCCACATTCTCTTCATTTCTGAGGGTACTCCGGGGAAAGTGAGAATAGTTACGTTAGCCTCTGGTTGCCAGATCATGCCGGGGGCGGTTCCCGTCGGATTTGGCAAAAAATCGGCTCCCACGGGTATTAAAGCCTGTTTACTGTTACTAGGAGGCATTTCTCGTCCTAAACTCGTAAATTTAGCCTCGATTTCCGCTAAAATCTCCTGATCTTCTCTGAGGGGCGTTTGGAAAAAATCGGCGATTGTTTCTGTGGTTAAATCGTCGGGAGTCGGTCCCAGTCCGCCGGTAAAAATTAAAATTGAGGAACGTTCTCGGGCAATAGCGATCGCTTTTTTCAGTCTTTCTACATTATCCCCCACCACCGTTTGATAATAATGGGGAATGCCTAATTTTGCCAATTCTAGGGCTAAATATTGGGCGTTAGTATTAACTATATCCCCTAATAATAATTCCGTTCCTACACAAATAATTTCAGCGGCCATAATTTTTAGCAATTAGCTTAAGATTTTCAATTTTGATCATTAACTGATCTCCTGTCACCATCGTTTGATCGGGGTTCGGTAACGATGGTCATGGAAGTTAACAATATCAGTGCGCTCCAACATTATACCAGTAAGCTATCAACAATCAGAGTCTTGTATATTAAATATCACTTTGTTGCTGAACAGCCCATATCTGATTTAGCAAACATAAAATCAGCGTATTATTCCCTTATATAACAATAATTGATCATAATCAAGCATAACAAATTATTGCCGATCATCACCTCTTCCTTCCTGCCATCACAAACCCCACCAAAATCATCTAAAATTAAAATGTCCACTAAATAATAAAATTCTATGACTCGCTGGTTTAATATTGCCGGTCCCTGTAAAGACGATGTCCACTATATGCTATCTCCCACAGTACGATTACCAGATCTAGAGGATTTAATTAAACAAGAAAGTTACTTTGTCCTACACGCACCACGACAAACAGGGAAAACCACCGCCATGTTAGCCCTAGCAAAACAACTTACCGACACCGGAAATTATGCCGCAGTCATGGTATCAGTGGAAGTAGGAAGTGCATTTAATCATGATCCTACTGCCGCAGAATTGGCAATTTTAGGGGCATGGTATGATACAATAAATATCCGTTTACCCAAAGAATTGCAACCAGCTGCTAAACAATGGCAACAGGAACAACCAGGAAGCAGAATTAAGGCTTTTTTATCAGATTGGGCAACATCCTTAAACCGCCCTTTAGTATTATTTATAGATGAAATTGATTCTTTACAAGACCAAACATTAATATCGGTTTTACGACAGTTAAGAGATGGTTTTCCTAACCGTCCAGAAAATTTCCCGACCTCCGTAGGATTAATTGGTTTACGAGATGTGAGAGATTATAAAGTAGCATCTGGTGGTAGTTACAGATTAAATACTTCTAGTCCTTTTAATATCAAAGTTGCTTCTCTGACTATGCGAAATTTTAATCTTGCAGAAGTGGGAGAATTATATCAACAACATACAGCAGCAACTGGACAAATTTTTACACCAGAAGCTATAGAAACAGCGTTTGATTTAACCCAAGGACAACCTTGGTTAGTCAACGCTTTAGCTAAAGAAATTGTGGAAAAAATGGTAAAAGATAGAAGTATTACTATTACCAAAGAACATATTTTAACAGCCAAAGAAATATTAATTGCTCGTCAAGATACTCATTTAGATAGTTTAGCGGAAAAACTCAGGGAAAAACGAGTTAAAAACATTATTGAACCAATTTTAGCAGGGCAAACCTTGCCTGATACCCTAGCAGATGATAGGCAATATTTAATAGATTTAGGATTATTACGACGTGATCCGATGGGGGGATTAGTTATTTCTAACCCCATATATCGTGAAGTAATTCCCCGCGTTTTGGTTCAAGGAACTCAGGACAGTTTACCTTTAATTAGTCCTAGTTGGTTGACAGCAAAAGGTGAATTAAATATAGATGCTTTATTAACAGCATTTCTCAAGTTTTGGCGACAACAGGTCGAACCATTATTAAGTAGTGCTGCTTATCATGAAATTGCACCCCATATTGTATTAATGGCTTTTTTACATCGTGTGGTTAATGGTGGAGGAGTTTTAGAAAGGGAATATGCAATTGGTAGTGACAGAATGGATTTATGTTTGCGTTATAAAGATGTTATTTTAGGGATTGAATTAAAAGTATGGCGGGATAAAAAACGCGATCCGCAAGCTGATGGTATTGAACAATTAGAGTCTTATTTAGGGCGTTTAGGTTTAGATTTTGGTTGGTTATTTATCTTTGATAGGCGCAAAAATGCTTTACCAATGGAAGAAAGGTTATCCACTGAAGTTGTGGTGACGGAAAATCAGCGTAAAATTACTGTGATTCGGGCTTGAGTCTTTCCAAAACTACTGTTTTTAGCAGAAATAAATGGTATCATAAAATTAATAAAAATGCCCTCGTCACATCATGAATTACAGAGATTATATCACAATTGAACCCAATAAACGTGGTGGTAAGCCTTGTGTACGTGGCTTGCGAATCACAGTTTATGAAGTGCTTGAATACCTAGCTTCGGAAATGACAGAAGAAGAAATTCTTGATGATTTTCCCGACCTAACGCGAGAAGATTTAAAGGCTTGTATTGCCTATGCGGCTGATCGTGAACGTCGGTTAATGATTTCGACTTGATCAGCATGAAATTACTATTTGATGAAAACTTATCCCCTAAATTATCCACCCGTTTGAGCGATATTTTTCCAGACTCGCTTCATGTTCGAGATGTAGGAATGAAAGCAACAATAGACCCGATAGTTTGGAATTATGCCAAAGATAATGATTTGATGATTGTCTCGAAAGATGCTGATATGCACGATCTAAGTTTAGTGTTTGGGAATCCTCCCAAAGTCATCTGGTTGAGACTAGGAAACTGTTCTACTTTACAAGTTGAAAATTTACTGCGTCGAGAGTTCAGTACAATCAAATTATTTTATGAAGATAAAAATTCATCATTGCTTGCCCTCTCATAGTGACAAACTGGATGCCGAAGGGATATCCGCAGAAAAAAGCTGATAGCTGACGACTTTAAGATGGCTTACGGTTCACTGCCACGATTGCGCCAGACTTGCCAACCGACGTAACCGAGGAGGAGAGTCGCACCAAAGGCAAAACCCCAACCACTGGGAACATTGGAGAAACCGAGGGCTAAACTGCCCACCCAGAGAGTTAGGGCGTAGATAAATAATACTGTCAGACGGTGAGAGATACCCGCTTTCAGTAAACGATGGTGTAAATGACGTTTATCAGCCACAAAAGGGGATTTTCCGCGTTTGAGACGGGAAATAATCACCGTGGACATATCGAGGAGAGGAACCGCGAGGATGAGATAGGGCAATAGGACGGCGGTAACGGCAACAGTAGTCACAGCAGTGGTTTTAGCCAATCCAATCACCGCCACACCCGCGAGGGTAAAACCCATAAAATAGGCCCCACCATCCCCCATAAAAATTTGGGCGGGGTTAAAATTGTAACGCAGAAAACCCAAGGCCCCACCCGCTAAAGCAGCGGCGATAATAGCGGCGGCCGGTTGTCCCATTACCAAAGTTACAATCAAAATCACCACGGCAGATATACCCGAAACTCCCGCCGCTAATCCATCTAAACCGTCAATCCAGTTAATCGCGTTAGCCATCCCCACTAACCAGAGGAGAGTAACCGGTAAACTTAGCCAATGAATTTGTAATAAATCGCCGAAGGGAATAGAGAGGAAATCGATCCTTACCCCGGCTTGCCAAGCTAGAAAAGCGACGCTAAACTGCATTAGCAGACGAATGAGGGGGGAAAGATTAAAAAGATCATCCGCTAGACCGATGAGAAAAAAGCCCAAACCGCCTAGGGTTACGCCCCACACTTCCCATTCTCGATCGCTGTTTAAACCAGCAAACCCTCCCAACCACCAAACGATCAGGAGGGCAGTTAAAGCGCCGACAAAAATCGAAACTCCCCCCAGTCGAACCATAGGCTTTTCATGGACCTTCCTTTCGTTGGGTCTATCGACGTAACCGCTTTTCAGTCCGACGGTTCTGACGAGGGGGGTACTCCAAAGTACCACTGTATGGGCGATCAGAAAAGCAATTAGATAGTATAAATCTCCGGACATGGGAATTGGGGGGCGATTTAATTCACAATTGGCCACTGACAGGCAATCGCCAATTATGAATTTTTATTATCTCTCTTTTTAGGCCAAGGCGGGGACAGAAATATGGAGATGGGGATAGAGGGGGAAGCTTTCACAGAGTTTGGCTACCCGTTGACGGCAAGCAGTTCTCAGGGCTTCATCACCTGGATTAAGGAGAAGATCGGCGATAATGTTGCCAATCTCGATAAATTCCGTTTCTCCTAGTCCTCTGGTGGTCATAGCCGGGGAACCCAAGCGCAGACCACTGGTGACAAAGGGAGACTCGGGATCGAAGGGAACAGTGTTTTTATTAGCGGTAATATTAATGGTACTCACCAAGCGATCGGCTTCTTTTCCGGTCATGCCCACGGATCTCAAATCGAGTAACATCAAGTGATTATCCGTACCATCAGTGACAATTTTAATCCCTCTAGCCTTCAACTGACCGGCCAAAGCTTGGGCATTAGCGATTACTTGGCCCGAATAGATTTTAAACTCCGGTTTCAATGCTTCCCCAAAAGCCACCGCTTTCGCTGCAATCACGTGTTCTAGGGGTCCGCCTTGGGTACCGGGGAAGACGGATTTATCGAATTTTTTGCCTAATTCCTCGTCTTTGGTCATAATTAAACCCCCCCTAGGACCGCGCAGGGTTTTGTGAGTGGTGGTAGTTACCACATCACAGTGGGGTAGGGGGTTAGGATGATGACCAGTGGCCACTAAACCGGCAATATGGGCGATATCTGCCATCAAGTAGGCCCCCACTTCGTCAGCGATGGCGCGGAATTTCTCGAAATCAATCTGGCGCGAGTAGGCAGAATAACCGCAGATAATTAGTTTTGGTTTTTCTTTGCGGGCGATGTCAAGGATGAGATCGTAGTCCAGGCGTTCGCTTTCGGGACTTACTCCGTACTGTACTACTCGGAACCATTTTCCGGAAACGTTAACGGGGGAACCGTGGGTAAGATGACCACCGTGGGAGAGATCCATGCCCATAATCGTATCGCCTGGCTGCAATAGGGTCAGGAAAACGGCGAAATTAGCTTGGGCGCCGGAGTGGGGTTGTACGTTAGCGTGGTTTGCCCCAAATAGTCGTTTAACCCGATCGATCGCTAATTGTTCCGCTTCATCAACGTATTCGCAACCGCCATAGTAGCGTTTTTTGGGCAGTCCTTCCGCGTATTTGTTGGTTAAAACCGAACCCTGGGCGGCCATGACGGCAGCGGAGGTAAAGTTTTCACTAGCGATTAATTCTAGGTGATCTCTTTGACGTTGCAGTTCTTTTTGCAGAATCCCTGCGATCGCTGGATCGGTCAGGGATAGTATATCTAAGTTCGTATCAGTCACGGTTACTCGATCCTTTCTTTAACAATTTACCTGTAATCATTGGGTCACTTTCTCCATTTTGGCACAATCTCTAATCTTCCGACACACCAGTGAGCTTAATTGCTTCTCTTCGGAAGCGATGGTCAATTGTCAACCGTTAGCAGTAAAATCTTCATTTTTAGTCAATAAGTGATAGTAAGTAGGTAGGCGTTAAAAATTATCAGATGCCCCCCTTATTAAGGGGGGATTAAGGGGGGATCCCCCCGCCTATCGGCACCCCCCTTATCAAGGGGGGATTAAAGGCAAAATCCATTTTTAATTTAATTATAACCAGCTACTTAATATTAACCAGTAGAATCCTTCCCGGTGGGGATTGAGTAATAAAATCGGAAGTAATACTAACCCCAGTTCGGGTTAAGCAGCGGGGGGTAAAGCCCATTCCATCTTCAAGGAGGGTTTTTTCGGCTGGTGACAGTAAGCAATCAAACCACAGAGAAGATTAACGCAAAAATTAACAGGGCTGCGGTGGCGG
>NZ_JADBUP010000096.1:0-13407 GCF_020245605.1 Microcystis sp. M061S2
CAAATACACGGCAGAAGTCGTCGACATGACAGAAAAGAGCTTCTAGACTAGACATAGATGGGTTGGGGGTGCTGAGTTTATATATTTTTCAGCTTACTAGCCCCCGCCTTTTCTTTCCTCCCTTATCCCGAACTGACGTTAGATAAGATTTATTGTTTCCCCGTCTTGGCTGTTTTTTTGTAACCAGTGCCACGCTTGCGGTAATGACCAAGGTTCCGATTAACAAAAGAACGTTTTCAAAGTTAACAATCTTCATCAAAAATTTA
The DNA here is from genome assembly GCF_020245605.1 of Microcystis sp. M061S2. Lineage (NCBI taxonomy): Bacteria > Bacillati > Cyanobacteriota > Cyanophyceae > Chroococcales > Microcystaceae > Microcystis > Microcystis sp. M061S2. The sequence continues at coordinate 267 of NZ_JADBUP010000096.1, forward strand.
TGCTGATTTTGCTTTCCTAAAAGTAATATACCATCCGCAGCCGGCCGCTAATATCGCACCAATAACCGCGCCATAAACTCCCGCAATCGATCCCCCTAGGGCCGCACCTCCCACCGTTACCACCATCAGGCGATCGGCTTTATCCCAAAATCGAGGGGAATCAGCACCCTCGTGATCAAGGGGGGATCGGGCTAATTTTTGGGCAGTTTTTACCCAATCTTGGCTAGGAATAACATCATTAATAAATAGGGACTCGAAATCTAAACTATCGGGAAAAGTGACGCTTAAACTTTTGGTGCGTTCTTGGTTAGCATAGGCTGCGTCTAACTCTTCGATCGCTTTTTTATAAGCTTTTTCTAGGGGGGGAAAATCCTTGACAAGTTGCCGCAATTGTGTTGCTGCCTGGGGTTGTTCTTCCCTTAATAATCGTTCAATTTCTTTGAGCGATCGCTGTAGATATTCTGGCAAGGGTTCAGTCTGCTGTGCGAGGGCGATTAGCAGCGCTTCAAGATCGATAATTGCTTTGGGGATTTCCATAAGTTAGTCCTGTCCAGTCAGGGTATAGGCTGCCCAATAGTAAGGATCACTGTATTCTGTTAGCTGATCTAGCCCTATTGTACTGCCTTCCTTTAAAATATTCGCCGCCCGCGCCTCCAGTCGATCGACCCATTCCATTAGGTCGGGAAGTTGTCCAAGTTGCTCGATCCAGTTAGCTAGTTGCTGCCAAGTGATATTTTTTAACCAATTTTGTGTATTTTTCAGAGCTAGGGCCGGGGATTCACCCGCTAATAATCTTTGATAGAAGTTAACCATAAACCAAGCGCTAGAAATCTCCTTCACCGGCCAGAGGGTACTGACCACATTAGTCGCACCGGCTGCCAAGAAAGCACTGACGAGGCCGACGTATTCGGTAGTAATGCCATCCTTGCCGGTGAGAGCGGTTTCACAGGCAGCCAGACAGACGAGACGGTAACTAGAGAGGTTGAGCTTGTTGATATCCCGGACAGTTAATAAACCATCGCTAAGGGCGATCGCAGACTCCTGGGGACGAAAAGAGTCATAAAAGCCGTGACCAGTGAAATGAAAGGTTTTATGGGCATTTTCGAGGGCGTTGCGGACGTTTTCCCGTGAGGCGTTTTCTGGGCTAATTCTCTGGCTCGGTTGCAGGATATGGCTAATAATCGCTGATTCCAGTTGGGCGAAATCCATGGGTTTTTGTTCCGTTTTGGGGTCTTCGACGCTGAGGAGGGGAGAATAGGAGGAATCGCCGGACTGGGGACGCAAACCGACCTGAGCAGAGGGGAGATAGGTGGCGGTGTATTTTTCGGGGAAGAGGGTATGTAGGGGGAAGCGGTGCAGATCCCGGTGGGGGATAAGAATCAGGGAATCAACGGAAACCGGCAAAGGTTCGAGAATTTTATCGATCTGTAAAATCCGCTTTAATTGGGCAAAACGGCTGTTAAGTGACAATCTCCAGGGGTGATTTTGTTTATTCTCGGTTTCTTTTTTACTGGCATAGTCAAGGTATTGTTTATCCCATTCAGTTAACCAAGTCCGAAACTGTCGCGCCAGTTGACGGCGTTGTTCTGGCTCGACAATGACGGGATCAGCCTCTGGGGTGATAATAAAGGTGGTGAGATTGTCCTCGCTGAGATACCAGTAAATAATCGCCTTATTCGGACCTGTCAGGCTTTGGATGGTGGCATAATCGGGACTGGTGGGGTTTTCTTGCCAATTATCGAGAATCCAAGTCAAACAACGATTTTTATAAAATTCTGCCTGTTCAATTGCGTCTAGGGGATGATTTTCCTCGATCAGTAAATCGATTTCTAGGTGACTAAAACTGCTGAATTTTGCCTCAAAAGCCGGTTTATCCCGTTTCTGGGCGCGTAGTCGGGTAAAAAGGTGGCGCCCCTGTTGTTGATAGAATCGCGCTTCAGGGATTTCCTGTAGGGAAAGATGAGCGCGGATCAATCCTTGCAGAATTTCTAAATGATCTTCGGGGAAGTCTTTTTCGCTGAGAATCGGTAAAGCGATTTGATAATGTCCGATTGCTTCGCGCCAATAGGGACTAGCTTTCTCTTTATACTGGGAATGTTCCAGATAAGCTTCCCCTAGATAGCGATAAATTTGCCCCCACGGAGGCGATCCTTGAATAAGGTGGGGAAGTGCCTCCCGGAGGGCGAAAATATGGGGTTCTCGGTCATTAAGGGCTACTATCGGTTTACGGTAAATGAGAGCTTCTAGACTAGGAGTAGAAATGCGATTTTTACTCAGAGAACAAACGGCCCACCCTCGGCCGTACCAAGCTTCATGCTTATCGGGTTTAAATTCTAAAGCGCGATCGTAGGATGCGATCGCTTCTTCAAATCTGGCTAAATCAGTTAACGCAATCCCTCGGTTGTTCCAAGCATCATGGTCATCGGGTTTAATTTCTAAAGCTCGATCATAGGATGCGATCGCTTCTGCCAATCTGCCTAAATTACCTAACGCAATCCCTCGGTTGTCCCAAGCTTCATGGTAATCGGGTTTAATTTCTAAAGCTCGATCGTAGGATGCGATCACTTCTTCAAATCTGGCTAAATTATATAACGCAATCCCTCGGTTGTACCAAGCTACATGGTCATCGGGTTTAATTTCTAAAGCTCGATCCCAGGATGCGATCGCTTCTGCCAATCTGCCTAAATTCTCTAACGCAACCCCTCGGTTGTTCCAAGCATAGTGGTAATCGGGTTGAATTTCTAAAGCTCGATCCCAGGATGCGATCGCTTGTTCAAATCTGCCTAAATTACCTAACGCAATCCCTCGGTTGTCCCAAGCTAGATGGTAATCGGGTTTAATTTCTAAAGCTCGATCGTAAGATGCGATCGCTTGTTCAAATCTGCCTAAATTATCTAACGCAAACCCTCGGTAGTTCCAAGCTTCATGCTTATCGGGTTTAATTTCTAAAGCTTGATCGTAGGATGCGATCGCTTCTTCTAATCTGCCTAAATTACCTAACGCAATCCCTCGGTTGTTCCAAGCTTCATGGAAATCGGGTTTAAATTCTAAAGCTCGATCGTAGGATGCGATCGCTTGTTCAAATCTGCCTAAATTCCTTAACGCAATCCCTCGGTTGTTCCAAGCTTCATGGAAATCGGGTTTAAATTCTAAAGCTCGATCGTAGGATGCGATCGCTTCTTCTAATCTGCCTAAATTAACTAACGCATTCCCTCGGTTGTTCCAAGCATAATAGTAATCGGGTTTAATTTCTAAAGCTCGATCCCAGGATGCGATCGCGCCGATAAAATCCCCATTGATTGCTTTCTGGTATCCTTGCTCAAACCAGAATTCGGCATCCTGAACCACTTCCGTTAAATCCGTCTCCTTTGAGCCTAGATTTTCCCCCTCCACACCGGAAACATCCCTCACCGCGTCGCGTAACTGGAGGCTAATCCGTTGGGACACTTCCCCCAGATTTCCCGTCATCACCTTGCCTAAAGCCGCCAGATTCCGCCCTAAAGTTTGATAATCTTCTGGATACCGTAGCCATTCCTCGCTTTTGACCTCTAACCACCGCGCCAGCTTTTTATCGTCACAATGGCGACTGTATAGCCATCCCCGTAACCCGTCGGTAGTGGTTCCCGCTGCCACCTGCTCGAATAACCCCATCAATATCCCTTCATATTCCCCATCGCTGGGTTCTGGAGGAGTATTTTTGACTTCTTTGGGGTTAATTGCCTTTGGACTGGCAATAAAGAGCGATTTTAGCCAATTCCAGAGCTTTTTTAGTAAGGATAGCATCGAAGAAAGGGGGAAAGGAGGATAAGGAAATTATATCTCTACTGCCGAAAGTCGTCCCTCTACCAGTTCAAATTCGTCCTCTAATAGCCAATTTTCCGCTTCCTCGACTTGTTTGTTCATCTCATGCCAGAAACAAATTCTTGTAAAGTAATTCCAGCAGTACGAATAAGACTACGAAGCGTACCTTTAGCCACTTCACGATGATCAGGAACAGAGAGTGTTACCTGTTCACCCTCCTTAACCATAATGATATGGCTTGCACTTTGACGCGCAACTTGCCAGCCAAAGGTTTCAAATATTCGGACTACTTCACGTCCGCTGAGAACAGGAAGAGCAGAGGACATGATTAGGCCATTACCTCTACTTGACAAGTTTCAATCGTGAGCGGTAGTCCACGTTCTGCACGAACTTCAAGGCAAGCGATAATCGCATCTCTGATATTTTCTAGAGCTTCTGCTCTCGTTTGACCTTGGCTGACACAACCCGGAATACTGGGGCATTCTACAACCCAAACCCCATCCTCGTCACGGTCAAGTGTTACAGTCAACTTCATAACTTCTCACTATAATCTCCCAGGTTATATTTTACCTATTAGGGTCTGAGTTGGTTAAGCGGCGATCGCTAATTCTTGCTAAACAGCATACAGAATCAGGGTTTTGAAGAAAAGCGGAAAGGAAGATAAGGAAATTATATCTCTACTGCCGAAAGTCGTCCCTCTACCGGTTCAAATTCGTCCTCTAGTAGCCAATTTTCCGCTTCCTCCTAACTCGCACGGCTCTCTTCTTCTTTGTCTGATCAGTTTAACTGAATGTAGTGATCGATCTTTGTGTCCTTTGTGCCTCTGTGGTTCCTTCCACTCTTCTTTGTCTGATCAGTTTAACTGAATGTAGTGATCGATCTTTGTGTCCTTTGTGCCTCTGTGGTTCCTTCCACTCCCTCGCCAGCAGGACTGTATCTTAGAATACATTTTAACCAGCAAACCTAAGAGAGCCTTCGCACCGGTGAATACCACATAGGGGTTTTCTGCATCGATCTAATTTTTTCTAGAATGGGGAGAAAAGTAATTGCCATCAATCCATGATTCAGAGTATCTCGTCCTCTTGGTTGTCTGAGTATTCCTCGGCAGTTGCCGCAGGAATTTGCGCTATTTTAGTCTTTTTTGGTTGGTTATGCCTACACCTTAATCTGATCGGCCCGGCTTTTATCCTACTAGCGATCGCATATGTGGTGGGAGGATACGAGAGTACCCAAGCAGGATTGACGACTTTATGGGAGGAAAAAGAACTAGATGTGGACCTGTTAATGATTGTAGCGGCCCTGGGGGCGGCGATTTTGGGACTCTGGGATAGTAATTACTATCTCATCATCGATGGAGCCGTTTTAATCCTGATTTTCGCCATTAGTGGCGCATTAGAACAGATTGCCATGGCAAAAACCGATCGCAATATTCGTTCTCTCATGGCGATGACTCCCGATACTGCTAGATTAATCACGGGAGATAGGGAAAAAGAGGTTCCTATCAAGCAATTACGGATAGGTGACACAGTTTTGGTCAAACCGGGTGAATTAATCCCCATTGACGGCATTATTATGGAGGGAAACAGTCCCATCAATCAAGCGCCAATTACCGGAGAATCGCTTCCCGTGGATAAAACCATCGGGGAAGAAGTCTTTGCGGGAACTCTCAACGGTGCGGGAGTGCTACGTTTAAAGGTGGAAACTCCCCCCGAAAGTCGCTTAATTGAGAGGGTGATTCGTTTGGTAGAAAAAGCACAAAATGAATCCCCTCCCTCCCAAGAGTTTATCGAAGGTTTCGAGCGGGGTTATGCGAAAATTATCGTGATTTTGGGCTTAATTTTCGGGATTTTACCGCCTTTTTTCTGGGGTTGGACCTGGGAAACCACTATCTATCGGGCCTTAATTTTTCTCGTGGTGGCTTCTCCCTGTGCTTTAATGGCCTCAATTATGCCAGCTTTGTTATCGGGTATCGCTAACGGGGCAAAACAGGGGATTTTATTCAAAAATGGCGCAAGATTGGAGATGATCGGCCGCATACGAGCGATCGCTTTTGATAAAACCGGCACTCTCACCCTTGGTAAGTTGCAAGTGGTGGAAATTATCCCTATCCATGCAGTCAGCGAAAATGAGGTGTTAGCGGTGGCTGCATCCCTAGAATCCTGTTCGGAACATCCCATCGGATCCGCTATTACCGCCACAGCCAGGGAGCGTGGTATAAATTTCTTCAGTGCTAATCAGGTGCAAGCGGTATCGGGACGGGGTATCACGGGAAAAATTGCCGATAAGTCGGTATCTGTGGGCAATTTTGCCTATATTCGTGACCATATTACTGATCTTGACCAGAATATTTTAGCTATGCGCGAACGTTTACAAAAAGAAGGCAGAACCCTCGTCTGGGTAGTACAAGAGAATCAGATAATCGGGGCGATCGCTGTTGCCGATAGCCTGCGGGAATCGGCAGTTAATCTGGTGAAGCAGCTAAAAAAGATCGGTATCGAACATATCGTTTTAATTACGGGTGATAATCAACAAAGTGCCGATCAAGTTGCTGAAAAACTCGGTATTGAGGAGGTTTACGCTGATTTACTGCCCGAAGATAAGTTAAGCGTGATCAAAAATCTGCAAGAAAAATATCACACTGTCGCTATGGTGGGGGATGGCATTAATGACGCGCCCGCTTTAGCTATGGCTAATGTGGGGATTGCCATGGGAAAAGCTGGTAGTGATGTGGCCTTGGAAACGGCCGATATTATCCTTATGTCCGATAATTTAGCCAAAATTCCCAGCGCAATTAACCTCGGTCGTCGTGCCAATCGCATCGTTAAACAGAATATCACTTTCGCCCTCGCGTTTATCGGCATATTGCTAATAGCCAATTTTGCCGGTGATATAACTTTACCTCTTGGTGTCATCGGTCATGAAGGATCGACGGTATTAGTGACTCTAAGCGGTTTAAGATTGTTCAAATAGGGATAAAAATACAGAGAACTATGGGCGAAATCCAGGCAATCCGAGGCACAAAAGATATTTTACCGGCGGAGGTCGGTTACTGGCAGTGGTTAGAGGAAACTGCCAGCAGAATTTTAGGGACTGCGCTGTATCAAGAGATACGAACTCCCATTTTTGAACAGACGCAACTTTTTGAACGGGGTATCGGGGAAGCGACGGACGTGGTGGGTAAAGAAATGTACACTTTCCTAGATCGCGGTCAACGTTCCCTGACTTTGCGACCAGAGGGAACGGCTGGGGTCGTTCGCGCCTATATTGAACACAAATTACAGGCCGCCGGAGGAGTACAAAGACTCTGGTATAAGGGGCCGATGTTTCGTTATGAACGTCCGCAAGCGGGTAGGCAGCGACAGTTTCATCAAATTGGGGTCGAATTGTTGGGAACTGATGATCCTAGGGCGGATGTGGAAGTAATTACCCTTGCCAGCGAGATATTAAAAGCTGTGGGGCTAGAAAACCTAAAATTAGACCTTAATTCCCTGGGAAATGCCCAAGATAGGCAAAATTATCGTCAGGCCCTACTAGATTATTTGACTCCCTACAAAGCTGATTTAGACGCGGATTCTCAACAGAGATTAGAAAAAAATCCCCTGCGAATTTTGGATAGTAAGGACGAGAAAACCAAGATTATCTGTAAGAATGCCCCCAGTATTCTTGAGCATATCGGCAGTGATTCTCAAAAGCATTTTGAACGGGTGCAATCTTTACTAACCGATTTGGGAGTTATCTATAATCTTAATCCCTGTTTAGTGCGAGGATTGGACTATTACACCCATACGGCCTTTGAAATTCAGTCCGATGATTTAGGCGCTCAAGCCACGGTTTGCGGTGGTGGTCGTTATGATGGTTTAATAGCTCAATTAGGCGGACCAGACACACCAGCAGTGGGTTGGGCAATCGGTTTAGAACGTCTGATTATATTATTACAACAAAAGCAATCTTTATCTTTTTTGGTTCCCGATTTTTATCTTGTCTCCAAAGGAGAAAAAGCTGAGGCCCGCAGTGTGGTGTTAGCGCAACAATTACGCGGATTGGGGTTTAGCGTCGAGTTAGACTTAAGCGGCAGCGCTTTCGGAAAACAATTTAAACGGGCCGATCGAGCTAAGGCCGTGGGCTGTATAATTTTGGGGGATGCTGAGGCTGAAAATGGCACGGTACAACTGAAATGGATGGCCACCCAAGAACAAATTAGTCTAACCCAAGCGGATTTACTGACACAAGCAGGGGAATTAAAAGCGCAAATCTCCCGGCACAAATACTAGGTTTTAGCGTCATGGCCAAACATTAGGCCTAGGCTAAGATTATGGAATTTATACTGCAAAAACAAGGGGAAAATCACGGACGCACAATTTCTACTAATTCCCTAGAAATTGTCTCGGGAAACTATCGTCTTTTGGCCCGTCTGGATTCTCCTTTTGCTCATATTGAAGTGCGTATCGATTACGAATCTCCCGAAAGTAGCGAACGATATACCCATTATTATCGATCAGATGCCGGGGGTTGGCTGGAAATTTTTTCCTATCGAGATTTAGGAATAGGTAGCTGGAATATTCGCTGTTATGGGGATATTCTGGCCGAATTAGGGGGGCAAGGTTGGCAAGAAATGTTAACTTTAATTGTTACTCCTGTTAAGATCAATTATCTGGCTCAATTAGAACAGTTAATTAAGACCGAAATTGAACCTTTCTTAGCACGAGAATCCTCTCTGGAGATGGTAAAATTAGAATTGGCCGATTTAACCAATAATTCCGCCTTTGTTTTTGATTTATGCCTACCAGAGGAAACAATGACCGCTAGAGAAGGGGTAACTCTAGAACTGCCGGAACCTGCTAATATGAAAAAGAGCCTTCAAAGTTTATCTAATCGCAGTTCTGCACCCCTACCCCCGAAAATATCTGGTTCTAATTCTCGCCGAAAATCACCGCAACTGCCCCCAATTCCTAAAAATAAATAACCTGATAGTATGTAATGATGAGGTGAGGCTGGAACTTAAACCTAAGATTTTTTCAAGAACTTCTGACGAATTCGCGAAATTAATAGGTCTAATTCAGGTAACTTCAATAACATCGCACCGAGGAGAAATAAACCCACCGCTACGGTCGAGGCAAAACCCAACTGTAACAATTGTAAGAAAATATTACCAGCACCGAAAACCTTTTCCCAACCCCAACTAGCACCCCAACTACCAACACCAGAAAGCATTGTAATTACCGTTAATCCCAATAAGGATAAACCCCATTCTCCCAAGGGTAAACCCCCTAAACGACGATTTAAAATCACCGTAAAAATGCCCATAGAAAAGATATTAACCCCCACGGTTGCTAAAACAATCCCCGGAGTACCAAAAGGTTTATACAAGAGGAAATCCAGCACACCATTAAGAAAAATATTCACCATACTCACCTTAAAAGGAGTTTCGCCATCACCCAAAGCATAGAACACTCGTACTAAAACATCCCGGCCGAGATAGAAAAACATCCCGAAACCGTAGGCCATTAATACGGGAACCACCTGTTCCGAGGCAGCCAGATTAAAAGCACCCCGTTGATAGATAACTCGCACTACAGGGAAAGCGAGGGCGATAAAGATAGCGGTGAAGGGTAACATGGTTAAAGCCGTCAATAATAAACCCTGACGGATTCTTTGCTTCAATTCTCCCCAATTTTCCGGTTCCGTCAGTCGAGAAAATATCGGCATAAACGGCACGAGAATCATGTTGGACATGATGCCCAAGGGCGTGAGAACGATAAAACTGGCGTAACGCATGGAAGCGGCGGCATTTTCGATAAAAGAAGCGAAAAAGAGGTCAGTATAAACGTTAATATGCAACATTCCTGAAGATAAGGTCGCCGGAATCATCACCCGCAACACCTCCGACACCCCCGGTATCCGCCAATCCCAACGAAATGTTAATTTTCCTAAACCTGCCTTGACTTGTGCGCCCACTTGTGCTAACCATTGCCAGATCGCCCCGATGAGAGTACCGCCGGCGAGGACAAAACCCCCCAGTTGAATGTATTGCGGATTATCAATGCGATCGCCAAGTGACCAGGCCAGCAAACCCACCCCAATAATCACCGCCAAACTGGAAAAAAGCGGACTGAGACTCGGTAGCCAGTATTGATCCGCCGCATTGAGAGTACCGAAACCGATGCCGATTAAACCGGCTAAAACCGCCATGGGGGCCATAATTTGCAGTTGTTGAATGGCCATGGCACGGGTGGCGGCATCTAAACCGGGAGCGAGAACATCGATAAAAATATTGGCAAAAACGATTAAAAAGACGGTGACAGTTAATAAAATCGCGCTGACTAGGGTGGTAATAGTCTCGACAATCGGCGCGGACTCGGATTTATCCCTTTTGGCCAAAACACTGACCAAAGCGCTGTGAAAAGGGCCGTTAATACCACCGAGGAGAATTAACAGAAAACCGGGGATAACGTAGGCAAAAGCGTAGGCGTTCACCACTGGCCCGACACCGTAGGCAGCGGCGATTACCTGTTCGCGGACTAAACCAAAAACCTTACTGATTAAGGTGGCAACGGCGACAATTCCGGCAATACCGGCTAAGGAACGGGTAGCTTTCTTAGTAATGATGACACCTCGAAAGAAAACAACTGCATTGATTGATTCTACCCGTTTCTGTGTTCCCGCAGAAACGCGATCTCTAGTTGTCAAATTTAATTTGACTGGAGTGTATAACACCCATTTCCCCACAGACATCCGTATAATACCAAGGGCCAACCGAACCATAAATATTGATGGTTCTACGTTCTCTGACTGAACAGATGATATTGCCATTGGGGGACGTTCTCACATTTGATGGTGGAGAAAACACTGTTGCCGCAGCGATTCTTGATGTAGATTGAGAACTATCGAATCTGTAACTACACACCACCTCTAGCATTGTTTGAGTCGCTTGAGAGCGGGGACGATGAATTTGTCTTTCGGGAAAAGTCGTCCAAGTTCCGTTATCACAATTAGCTTGGCTAACCAGTCGTTGATTTCCTAAATAATAAACAAAGTCAACACTACGCGAACTAGCCGGAACAATCGAACATAAATCGATGTTAACGCTTTTTCCCGTCACAGCAGTTCCGGCAAAGTAATTACAAGTTTGAGCCAAAACTATATTCGGTTTTGCCCATGGAGCACCGACTACCATTGTTAAAGATAGACTAGAAATCAAAATAATTGTTTTCATGGTTGATTTTACATTTTCTGGAGGCTTTTTATGAGATTATTTTATACTTTATAACTAGGTAGGTGTTAAAAATTTTCAGACACCTCCCTTAATAAGCTATCCATTATTCAGATATTTCTTAACAAAAAGAGAAGAAACTAAAAAAAGGGAAACGATTGATAGGTATAGTTTTGAATTGGCGAAGTAATTGGTTGAAAGGGGTTTACTTTTTAGCTAAGTCTCTCAAAGCGGGAATAGTCGCCATTCAGCAGTTACCAGTCAATCAAGATACCAAATCCGATTTATAAGAGATGATTTTATTAGTGCTTGGTCGCCACACTTGCTCATCAGCCTATGATAACGGGATTTGTTGCCCAAGTTCTTAAAACCGACCTGAAGTCTGTTATATTTTCTAAGAAAGCCGTGCGCTCCTACAGCAGGGCATTATTCTGTAGGAGCGCACGGTCTGGACAACCCCTGAGATAACCTTTTCTGTACCACAAACGCGGGATATCCCTCCGCAACACCTAAAAGGAGAATCTGATGTTCAAAATCGATACTTGCTGTACTCTAGTACCCTACTTTGAAGTACAAGAAGGAAAAATTGCTGCGTTCAAGGAACTAAGCCCCAAGTTCATTGAGAGAACCCGCACCGAAGAGGGCTGTATCCATTATGCTTTCTCGTTTAGCGGTAATATTGTTCATTGCCGCGAGGGTTACGTCGATGCTTCCGCAGTTCTTGCCCACCTACAAAACGTCGGGGAACTGCTAGACGAACTTCTCAAAATCGCCAAGATTATTCGCCTAGAAGTTCACGCTCCCGCTTCCGAAATCGAAAAGCTGCGGGAGCAATTGGCTTCTCTTAACCCTCAGTTTTTCGTTCTCGACGAAGGTATTCGCCGCACCAGCGAAGCCTAACCCCGAACTGACAGAAAACGGATGCCCTATTCCCGTCTCGAAACGCACCGGATTACTTCTTTCTCCGGCGAGTTTGTCTTGCGCCCAACTATTAGAAGGATTGAGGGACAATTAAACTTTCAGTACATATCGACCATACGAGAAAAAGCGGGAGAAGAGGAGATAAATGGTAGCGAATTTCCACGTTCCTCCATTTTATTACTGAAAGTAGAAACGATTGAAATCGTCAATTTCCACTTATTTTGGGACTGACATCACCCTGAGACTCCGAATATTCTGAAATTAGCAAGTAAACACGGCTTCCCAATTTCAGGAAAAAATTATGAATCTACGTTCTGTCAAGACTATCCTATTAGGCGGTATGTCCCTGTTGGTGGCAACTTTGCCCAGCCTCGCTCAAATTCCAATAGAGCCGATCCTTCTGACTACTGCTACTCGCTTCAATTGTGGTCCCCACTTAGAAACATATATAGTTCGTTCGCTAGATAACCGACGGGGAACTGGGATTCGTTGTGTCAAATTCAGTAAAGGACAGCAAGGCTCAAGCATTCCCCGTCTGTCCTGGTACGGGGAAGGAACCTGGGAAGGGGCTACCTACCGCCATCTGGGACAGGCGATTGACCGAGGCAGAATGTTGGTCGGGTTCGCGTCCGACATTCACGGTAACGGGGAGGATGCTAACTTCAACTATCCGGGTAATCTCGAGATCCGAACGGTCAGACCAGGAGTGATTCGGGTGACTGGGGCTTGGAATGAGGAGTGGCGTTTGGCTTCCTCCGTTAACTACAACCCCCTACCCCGTCCCAAAACCTGCGGTAGCCATTTCAATCAATATCAGGTAACTGATTTGACAGGTGGGCGCAGAGGCAAAGGTCTGCGCTGTATGCTGAAAGAAGGTCCAGCCAACACAACCTGGTTCGGTAACGGGGATTGGGATGGCAACACCTATTCCCACCTGGGGACTCGCGGAAAGAACGGCTACGGGGCCGCAGATATCTGTCCACCTGAGCGAGTCCATGCCACTATTTTCGGAACCATCTGCAATAACTTCGACTACGGTTCTCTTACTTTCACCCCTACGGGCAGTGGCTTCAATAGACATCTCCAAAAATTTGTAAGTCAGTCACAGCAAGGAAGACAGGCAGATTAGACCAAGAGTCAAAATTAGCTCTAAAAACCGATTAATCAGGGTTTTAAGAGACAAAATCGAATTTTGACGGAAAACTATGG
>NZ_JADBUP010000097.1:0-57378 GCF_020245605.1 Microcystis sp. M061S2
AACTATGGTTGAGTTAGGAATAAAAATTACTGACTTGAATCAAAAATCTGAGACAATCCTAGAACAAAATCAGCAACGCTCAGTCACCGAACAAGAAAAGTTATCCAACATTCAGGGAGAATTAGTAAAATTAATCGAAACCGTGAAAACCTATCAAGACAGTTTTAACTCCGAGTCGAAACAATTAGGAAACCAACTTATTAATCGTCTTGATGAAAGACTCTCCCAAACCTCCGATACAATTCTCACAGCTTCCCATGGGATTGAGCGCTCTAGTAATAATCCAGATGTGACTAATGCTAACTTGTCTCAGTTAATTGGTACAGTGACAGAGCAACTTACTCAAGTCAAGGAAAGCTTACAGTCTGATTTAAACTTTTTAAGCAATAACTTAGGGATGGTAGTTGATGATAAATTAACTAAGAACTCAGAACAATTAAAAGCAGTTTCCCAATCTATTGAGAAAACAGCCAATCAATTTGGCAGCCTTAAATCAGATTTTTCTCAAGTAATTAACGCAGTGAACACCAACACCAGTCAATTAACTGCTAACTTAGAATCTTTGCGAGATAAGTTAGAGAAAGTTATCGCTAAGGAAAATAAATCAAATCAAAAAATGATTGAACACATCTATGGAGAAATTCACAAATGTTTAGTAGAACTGGAGAAAATTAACGATATGCGTTCTGACTTTTCTAACTTAAATAATAAGATGGAAGAACTTTCTGAATTTTCTAACTTAAAGGATAAGATAGAAAAACTTAAGGATGAGATGGAAGAACTTTTTGAGACAATCCCTAATCCTCCTCAAAAAGATGTTGAGAAGGGGATTAAGACTATATTTGATAACTTCACTAACAAATTCTAAGCAATTATGTCTAGACGTACCTACTACCGAGATGAAGATAAATCGGTGGATGTTTATCCCGCATTTACCGATTTAATGTCCAATGCTTTCATGATTCTGAGTTTATTTCTCCTCTTGGCACTTTTTCAGTCCTATAATCTCATCAGTAAACTGGAGGAAGCTAACCGAAAACTACAAACAGCAACCCCGATAGTTATCGATGAAAAATCAGGAAAATTTAAATTTCAGTCGGGAAGTGCTGAATTAAACCCCGCTTTAAAAACCTATATTCGTCAGCGCATTATTCCCGCTATCGAAACCATTACCAAAGACAGAGAAATCGACTTTATTCAAGTAATTGGACACACGGACGGACAGGGAATACAAAAGACAAGTAATCTCGATAAAAATATCGAATCGGTTGCCAGCAGAAAACAATCTGTTAAAATGCTCGTACCCGGTTCTAACACTGATTTAGGATTAATGCGAGCTTTAGCAGTAGTCCAAGAAATCGAAAGCACAGGTAAACTCAAAAACGTCAAATTTCGAGCTTTTTCCGCAGGACAGTTATACCTACCATCGGGTAAATTAGCTGCGGTTAATCGTGACGCAGATGCAAGCAGACGCAGAATTGAAATCCGTTTTATTCCCCCCGGTAGAAAACAATAAGACAAAAAAATTCTAGAAATTTGTTTTTTTATCTTTTGCTTGTTACACTGAGGAAAGAACGAAATTCAAATCAATATCTATGGAACAAAACACTTTAGAGGGGACTTGGGAAGAAATTTTACAGCATAGTGCTAAATTAGCAGGTCAGCGAGTGAGATTGACCATTCTACCTAATCAATCTTCCAATTCTTCCACTCCAGAAACCCTAGACCAAAAATTAAAAGGAAGAGTTGGACGAGTTTATTTTCAGCCATCAGATTTATCTGAGCGAGTAGAACAAGTTTTTACAAATATTTTAGATGATAAAGACCAAACGGTATGGAAATCAACCTTTTGAGGTTGTACCTTAATGATTTTTCATTCCCTATAGGGTGACATCCTCGTATAAATCCCGAAAAGATGCCGTCAGATTAATACTCTGCAAACTAAAACTTTCTTGCTGATAGGTTTGCAGAATCCATAAACCCTGTTCACCCCGTCGAAAAGTTTCCACTCGTTGGTGTTTACTATTCACTAAGACATATTCCTCTAAACTTTCTAGAGTTTGATAATCATTAAATTTATCCCCCCTGTCAAAAGCTTCTGTAGAATCGGAGAGAACTTCAACAATCAATTTAGGAAAACTTTTGTAGGTAGCAGTTTCTCTATCTCTGTTATCGCAGGTGACAATAATATCAGGATAATAAAAGTGATTGCGTTTCTCTAATCTGACTTTCACATCGGCAAAATAAACCCGACAATCGGAACCCCGCAAATGATTACGAATGATAAAAGTGAAATTGAGTCCGATAATATTATGAGTATCCGTTGTCCCTGCCATGGCGTAAACTTGTCCATCGATATATTCATGTTTAATGGGACTTTTTTCTTCAAACTGAAGATATTCTTCTGGAGTGAGATTATTATAGTTAGATAGAGCAATCATGGTTTTTAAGGACTTTCGGGAGTATCATTAACCGTTTCTAGGGTGACATCCTCGTATAAATCCCGAAAAGATGCCGTCAGATTAATACTCTGTAAACTAAAACTTTCTTGCTGATAGGTTTGCAGAATCCATAAACCCTGTTCACCCCGTCGAAAAGTTTCCACTCGTTGGTGTTTACTATTGACTAAGACATATTCCTCTAAACGTTCTAGAGTTTGATAATCATTAAATTTATCCCCCCTGTCAAAAGCTTCTGTGGAATCGGAGAGAACTTCGATAATCAATTTAGGAAAACTTTTGTAGGTAGCAGTTTCTCTATCTCTGTCATCGCAGGTGACAAGAATATCAGGATAATAAAAGTGATTGCGCTTCTCTAATCTGACTTTCACATCGGCAAAATAAACCCGACAATCGGAACCCCGCAAATGATTACGAATAATTGTGTATATATTCCCCGAAACAATATTATGAGTATCCGTCGTCCCTGTCATGGAGTAAACTTGTCCATCGATATATTCATGTTTAATGGGACTTTTTTCTTCAAACTGAAGATATTCTTCTGGAGTGAGATTATTATAGTTAGATAAAGCAATCATCGTTTTTTCTGCTAGTTACAACTATATTTAAGTACCTAAGCAAAATTAATTATACATCTAAGCCGTTAGCCTTTTCCGTAATCAGTAAGCAGTATTAAGTAACAGTACATTCCCTGATTACTGTTCACCGATAACTGAAAAGTCTCCCCTCTCCGAGTCTCGACTAGGAAATTAACTTTGCAGGACAGATACCTGTTGAAATACTGTCTAGGAGAACCCGCAAAAAGAGCCTCGAATGGTTAATCTATATGTTATTACCCTTGTAACCCACTATAACTACTGCTATGACAACCCTAATTGACTATTCAAATATTCAATCTTTACCCGAAGTTTGGTCAATAGTTGCCCAGCGTTTCCCCAATATTATCGCCCTGCAGGATCCCCACAGTAAACCGGAAGTAATTCTCACCTATCGGCAACTTTATCAACAAATTCAGCAATTTGCCGCCGCTTTGCAAGCATTAGGAGTCACAGAAACCGAAAATGTCGCTTTATTTGCCGATAATAGTCCCCGGTGGTTTATTGCCGACCAAGGTTCCATGGCAGCCGGGGCCGCCAACGCGGTACGATCTGCTCAAGCAGATGCAGAGGAATTAGCCTATATTCTGGCCGATAGTGACAGTCAGACGCTGATTGTCGAAAATAACAAAACTTTAGGGAAATTGCTGGCGAAAATCCCTGAATTGCCCCTAAAATTAATCGTGCTGCTCACCGACGAAGACCCCGCTACTGGGGCGATTTCCGTGCAGACCTTAAATTTCAAGCAACTAATGGCGATCGGGGCTGAGAACACCCTTAAACCTATCACCAAGAGCGAAAATGATCTGGCTACCCTCATCTACACATCGGGAACGACGGGACAACCCAAAGGGGTGATGTTAAGTCATGGTAATCTGCTGCATCAGGTACGCAACTTAAATGCTATCTTTCAACCGGATCCCGGCGATCGAGTTTTAAGTATACTACCTTCATGGCATTCCTACGAGCGCAGTTGTGAGTATTTCAGTCTAGCTCAGGGTTGCACCCAGATTTATACCAGTATTCGCACTTTTAAGTCCGATTTAAAGCAATTTAGTCCGCAATTAATGGTGGGAGTTCCCCGTCTTTGGGAATCTCTTTACGAGGGTATCCAAAAACAATTTAGCGAACAATCGGCCACAAAACAGAAATTAGTGCGATTTTTGCTAGAAAAGTCGGAAAAGTACGTTATTGCTAAACGTATCGCCGATAATCTCAGTCTAGATCATCTTCACGCTTCCGAGATCGAAAGACTAAAAGCAAGAATTCAATCCCTCTTACTCTATCCCCTCCATGCCATCGGTGACAAGCTGGTTTATAACAAAATTCGCCAAGCAGTGGGAAATAAAGTTAAAATCTTCGTTAGTGGTGGTGGTTCCTTAGCCAGACATCTAGATACTTTCTATGAGATTGCCGGAATCCCGATTTTAGTTGGTTATGGACTGACAGAAACTTCTCCCGTCGCTACCGTCCGTCGTATCGATCATAACCTGCGCGGGTCTGCCGGTCGTCCCGTCTTTCAGACAGAAATCTGTATTGTCGATTTACACAGCAAAGAAGTCCTACCCACAGAAAAACACGGTTTAGTCTTGATTCGCGGTCCGCAGGTGATGCAGGGATACTATAAAAAACCCGAAGCAACCGAAAAAGCGATTTCTCCCGATGGTTGGTTTGATAGCGGTGATATTGGTTGGTTAACCGCTGCCGGGGATTTAGTCTTAACCGGACGGGCCAAAGATACAATTGTTTTGAGCAATGGTGAAAATATCGAACCGCAACCGATTGAAGATGCTTGTTTACGCAGTCCCTTTATCTCCCAAATCATGCTAGTGGGACAGGATCAAAAAGCTTTGGGGGCTTTGATCGTGCCTAATCTTGATATACTGGCCAATTGGGCCCAAGAACAGAAAATATCCTTAAATTTACCCGATCTTCACAGTGATCGCTCCACGATTCTTTCTAGCGATCTCTACAGCAAAAAAGTCTTAGATCTCTACCAACAAGAATTAAAGCGCGAGGTAAGAAATCGGCCCGGTTATCGTGCCGATGACCAGATTAAAACCTTTGAGTTAATTTTAGAGCCTTTTTCCCAAGAAAACGGCATGATGACCCAAACTTTAAAGATTAAACGACCGGTAGTAACGCAACGCTATCGCGATATGATTAACGAGATGTTTGCCAAGTAAATATTTCCGGCAAATATTCCCTAACCCCTTGACAAAAAGACCTTTTTAGGATAGGCAAATCATGGATGACGCACAAACCAGTTTATTACTGAAGCGCCCGGTGACAATTAAAGTCATCGTGACTCCGCGCTGGAAAGAAGAAGCACAACAGCAATTACAAGCACAAATGGTGCAAATTGATGCACAAATTCAACAATTAGAAACCCAAGGCCAAAGAGCGATCGCCGAAATTCAGCGTCAGAGTCTGATCCCCTTACCCCCCGCGGCTGCCCAACAGATTGACAATATTCAAATCCAAGTCAATCAACAGAAAAGTGAGTTTCTCGAACAAAAAAACCAGTATCTGCAACAATTGCAACAGGTACAACTCTTGGAACTCAATCAAGAAGTCGCCCAAGCACAATTAGAAAGCTTTTTCCGCGTCGAAAAAGGCGATAACTTAGTAGCCAAAATGAATGTGGAACTCGTCCTTAGAGATGGCATAGTCGAAGAAATTCGCGGCGAAATTTAAAGCTAGGGTGAGCAGTTACGGTTCATTGTCAACTTAACCGTTAAAATCGGCAATAGCAAGGGTTATTCTCCCTTGCTCACCCAGAAAACCGCCCCTAGCTCACATCACCCCTGACATGGCTTGCTCAAACCTGAAAAATATATTAAGATTCTTTATCGATCGCCCGGACAAACTCGCCTATATTGTTGTATAACTTCATCTCTCCATCGACTCACCCTTAATTAGGGCTTGCTGAAAAAGTTTTTCGTGGGGGTAGGGTGTGGGGTGTGGGGTTTTACCGATTTTGAGGGGGTCAATTACCTAATTTTCAGGGAAAAAGTCCCTGAAATTTCCCCCCGATCACTCCCATATTTGCTACTTTTTGATTGACAAAAAGTCTAAAAGTCTTACCCAACAAGGTTTTTAGATTTATTCAGCAAGCTCTAATTAGATACTATAAATATGAAATCTCTATGCTTTCTTTCTTACCCACTATTCTTTTAGCTCAGTCCGCCTCGGTTCTGCCCCAGATAGAGAGGAAATTAATCACCCAATATCAGGAAGTGCGTCAGTTGCCCGGTCAACTGAATGACGTTCTAGTTTTTAATAGCAATAGTCCCGAAATCGTAGAAAAAGAGGGCATTCTCCTCTCCACTTTCCCCGGCAAAGGAAAACGTTTTCCCGTCGCCCATCTCAATCATCCCCTACAAGGACGTTTTGACGTTTTCACCCACCACATCGCCCGTCAAACCGACCCCGATCGCGACTTACACCAGGGCCTGATCGTTACTAATCCCACCTCCAGAAACCTGGTTATCCGCATCCTGCAAGGAGTCAGTTACGTCACCTCCGCTGATGCCCCTTTTGTCGATTTACCCTCTCTGGTAGAAGATCCCAACGGCCGGGTTTTTTCTGGTCCTGGTTCCCGTTTAGCCAGCGATATCATGCGTCGTCGCCATGATACCCAATTTCCCACCCAGATCGTCATTCCCCCAGGCCAAAGTCGGATGCTCTTCGATCTGGTTATCCCCAGAAGTAGCGCCCGATCGACCCTCCTACGTCTCTACAGCGATGGACCCGTCTATATGGCCAATTTAGCCCTCTACGAAGTTCCCCAAAAAGTCAAAATCGAAGATCGGGAAATAGAAACCTTTCGTCCCCCTACCCTAGAAGAATGGCGTACCCTATTAGTTAAAGGTGATTTAGCCGCCCCTCGCGATTTTCCCCCCACTCCTCCCGATCAATGGTCTCCCGGAAGAAGAAATTTTTATGGTCGCGTCGCCGGAATTTCTGTCGGTTCGGAATGGGCAACCCGCATTGTCGATCCTAAAGGGGGAATTAATCTCACCATTCCTCAACCCGGTCAAGCTTTTGCCTATCCTTTAAGTACGGTGACGGCAGCTACTTTCGGAACCAGACAAATCCAAAGCGCCCCCATGTTAGTGCGTTATCCCGATACGGCTTTCAAAGCTCACGGTAACTACGGTGTTCACTACTATCTGACTTTACCTCTATATAACAACACTAGCAAAACCCAGGTGGTGGCTTTGAGTATTCAAACCCCAATTAAAGAAGACAATTATCTCGATCGCTTGCTATTTGTTGAACCCGTCCAGGGACCGGTATTTTTCCGGGGTGCAGTGCGCGTTACCTATCTTAACGCACTGGGACGCACCGAGGAACGTTTTTTCCATCTCGTTCAACGGGAAGGACAACAGGGAGAAGCTTTAGTACAGGTGGAACTTCCCCCCGGAGCCAGACGCGACATTAATCTCGATTTTCTCTATCCCCCCGATGCCACACCTCCCCAAGTTTTGAGCGTTAAAACTTTGGAATAGATAGTTTTTCTCGAAAAGTTAACGGCTGATTGTCGGGGGTAATAAGTAAGATACACTGAAATTAATCTCTCTGTGAATCGGCCGATGAATATTAGCAAAACTTGCTTTATTTTCTGCTTATTATCTCAATTTTTGGGCAATACAGCTGCGAGTTTAGCCGTGACTAAACTCGATTTTGATACCGGTCAAACCCTAACAAATCAAGTAATTAAATCGGGAAAAATTAAGGTAAAAGTTAGCTATCAACCCAGGAATCTGAATGAGAGAGTTGATGACAGTTCTGATATTAATAATGTTTCTTATAAAATCTTTTATAACGAGCAACTTTATCAGGAAAATAGCGGCTATAGTGCCTTTGGAGCCGGCTATGTCGAATTAAGAGATTTAGATAATAATGGCATCGATGAGATTATTGTCTCCACCTATAGCGGCGGCGCTCATTGCTGCACATCTTTGGTAATTTATACTTGGCAAAAAGATAAATTTATTAGAGAAGAAACGGGTTTTTTAGATGGTAGTGGTGGTTCCTTTGAAGATTTAGATGGAGATAATAATTATGAATTTGTCACCGTTGATAATGCTTTTTTGTATGCTTTTAGTTCCTACGCCGCCTCTTTTCCTCCCTCGAGAATTTATACTTTTCAACAGGGTAAATTAGCAGATGTCACCAGAAAATATCCTCAAAAATTAAGAAAAACTTTAGCTGAAATGTTGAAAGCCTGGCAGTTAGCTAAAAAAGAAAAAGCCGAAGTCAATGGCATTTTGGCCGGTTATGTGGCCCAAAAAATTCTCCTAGGAGAATACGAAGAAGCTTGGCAATTTCTCCTCGCTAATTACGATAAAAACTCCGATTGGGGTCTCGATATCAATGGCGAAAGTACAGTGATCGGCAAATATCCAGACTTTCCCACTGCCCTGAGAGCTTTTCTCCTGAAAAATGGCTATTTATCTGAAAGTGCCAACAATAAAAAAATAGCAAACGCTGTGAACAACTATGTTAAAAAAAGTCAATTATCTGCGGTCGCTATTTTGTTTCCTCGCTACAATCCTCTGGAGTAGTCATCTAGGGATCAACTCTAGCCTCGCTGTCAATAATAATTGTCAACTGTCCGAATCAGAAATCCAACAACAAGAAAATCTGCGTCAAACTTCGCCCCAAGAATATAACATTTTATTGCATAAATATGCTGAACAATTGCGCTTTTGTCGTTCCCGACACTGGTTACAGGAACAGGCGATCTGGTTACGTCTCTACTCCTGTGATACCCGCCCCGGCTCGATCGAAAGTATCCTCGATCGCATCGTGGCCAAAGGTTATAATACAGTTTATCTGGAAGTTTTTGCCGATGGTCAAGTCCTATTACCTCCTAACAATAATCCCACCGTTTGGGATAGCGTCATTAAAAATCCCAGTGCCGGAAATGTGGATTTATTAGCACAAGCGATCAAACAGGGACATAAACGCGGTTTAAAGGTTTATGCTTGGTTATTTAGCCTCAATTTTGGCTATGCTTATAGCTTGAAACCCTATCGACAGGAGGTGTTAGTACGCAATGGTAAAGGACAAGATAGCACCTCTTTTGTCGATGATCAATCCCAAACTTTTGTCGATCCCTACAGTAATCAAGCGCGACAGGATTATTTAATTCTCCTAGAAGCCATTTTACAACGTCGTCCCGATGGAGTTTTATTTGATTATATTCGCTATCCCAGAGGAACAGGAGTCGATTCCGTTGCTGATGATGTCAAAGATTTATGGATTTTTAGTCCGGCATCCCGACAAGCTTTAATTAATCGAGGATTGAATAATAAGGGCAAATTTTTAATCGATCGCTATCTGACTCGCGGCCAAATTTCCCCCGATGATATCGTCGAAGCCGACCGCCTTTATCCCCAAGAAACCGCCCCTCTTTGGCAGGGTAGAATCCCCTTAGAAGAGGAGATGAAACAATCAGTTAAAAGTCGTTTTGATCGCCTCAAATTAGAACTTTGGTTCCTAGCGGTTGCCCATGCTGCCCAGGGTGTCATTGATTATATTAGTTATTTTTCTGCCCTAGTGGAACGTCAGGGAATTCCCGCCGGGGCAGTGTTTTTTCCCGATGGGAATCGTCTTGTGGGTAATCAAGGTTTTGATTCTCGTTTACAAGCTTGGGATAGTTTTCCCGCTTCCCTAGAATGGCATCCTATGTCCTACGCTAATTGTAACGATACCACCTGTGTGGTTAATCAGATCAAAAGAGTAGTGGCAAGCAGGGGAAATCAAACTCCTGTTATCCCAGCTTTAGCGGGTTTATGGGGACAACCCTATAACAATCGTCCCTCCTTAGAAGTGCAAATGGAAGCAATTCGCATAGCCTTTCCCACCATAGATAGTATCAGTCATTTTGCTTTTTCTTGGCAAGAACCACAATTCGATCGAGCCAGAAGATTTTGTCCAACGTAACCGCATTTACACCTCCACTTTCACTTCCTCTGTTTGTCCCTGTGTTGGGGGAACTATCAAAGGCGGCAGTTCCGGTCCGGCGGTGTTGAGAGTCGGTGTAATATCGACGTAGTTAATCACCGCCCCTAAAATTTTCACCTCCGCTTCTGCTAACTGATCAGTTGCTTCACTCAAGAGACTAGAACGAGTTATCGCCTGGCGCGTTACCAGAATAATCCCGTCTGCTAGTTCTTCTAAGAGCAGCGCATCATTACAGCTAGACAGAGAAGGAGTATCGACAATCACCAGATCGAAACGGCCGCGAGAATCTTTGAGAATTAATTGTAATTCGCTCGATTCAATGATAGCTGCCGCTTGTTTTTGCGGACCGGGACTGGGCAAAATGGAAAGGTTTTCAATATTTGGGGCCAGCCGGATCGATTTACTTTTTGCCCCGTAGTAAAGTAGGGGTTCTCGGAAAGAATTGGGATCGGGAGTGACTCCGATTTCTTCGGCCTTAGAGGGACTTCTCAGATCTCCTTCGACTAACAGAGTCCGTCGGCCCGCTAAAGCCGCAGCGATCGCCAGATTATAGGCAGTGGCGGTTTTCCCCTCTCCGCCAGTAATACTGGTGACAATGACCACTTTCACCGTTTCGCCGCCGCCCACAAGTCGCAGGGTACTGCGTAAACGTTCGTAGTAGGGGAGATAATTGGCATTAGCATCGGCGAGAATCGGCTCGATTTCCTCGCCCTCTAAATTGCGGACAATGGGCAATTGTCCTAAGAGTAGTATATCCCGACTAACCAAAGCTTCCCGCAATTCTTGGGGACTGTGCAGGCGATCATCGATCACTGCTAACAGGAGAATCACGCCCAATCCGGCTAAAGTTCCCAAACCAGCGCCCACCAAGAGAATCAAGGTACGATTCTTGCGGTTAAACACCTGTTCGATCGGTTGAGCAACTGGCGTTTGGGCGACGGTGAGACTACCCACGGTTTCCGCTTCTGCAGCCTGAGCATCCACCAGAGCATTGAGAATATTCTCGTAGATACCCCGTTGAAAGGCGACAGCTTGGATTAAACGAGCTTGCTGTAGCTGTTTATCGGGGAATTTCTCGTATTGGGAGCGTAATTGCTGTTCCTGAGTCACTAAGGATTCTAATTGTTTCATTAAACCCTCGCGCTGGGTTTGCAGGGTGACTAATTGAGCCGCTAGTTGTTGACGGGTGGCATCGAGATTACTTTGCTGACGGATGCGACTGCTGGGAAGATCGGTCAGGATGCCATCTTTTCCGATCACCTCGGCGGCTCTTTTTTGTAAGAGAGATTCGTTAACTTCCTGTTCTTTGCGTAATTTAGCTACGGTGGGATGTTCGGGACGTAAATCCTTCTGTAGTCGCTCCAATTGGGCTTCCGTACCCAAGATCTGCGCTCGGATACTGGCAATAATCGGGTCGGCACTAAGGGCCGAGGAGGTGTAAGCTTGATCGGGGGTTAAATCGAGTTGTTTACTCAGACTATTAATCTGTCCTTGAATGCCTTGCAGTTCTAGGCGAATTTCTCGCTGTTGCTGTTGACTACTGGTGATAGCGGTGAATAAACTCCCATCTTGAATCGCCAATAAATCTGAACCCTGGGTACTAATGTAGCGATAAAACTTTTCTTCGGCTCTGGTTAAATCTTTTTGGACTTCGTTAAGTCGGACACTGAGAGCTTCTATGCGGGCCCGTAACTGGGAAGTATTCAGCCAGCGACTGTATTCCACCATTTCCTTCATCAAGGTTTCGAGAATTAACTCCGCCTTGGACTGGGAGTCGGACCTTAACTCTAAAAGTATCTCTTGGGGTTGGTCGCTATTATTTTTTTGTCCCTCCACTTCACCGGGGAAGGTGATTTTCAAATCTTGATCGCGAATTTTAACGATCTGTTCCTGATTAAATTGCAATTTTTTGGCGGCACTGACCAATACCCGGGGAGACAGCAGTAAATCGCGGTCAATAGCCCGCCCTTGTTCTTGCAGTTGGCTTCCTGTACTGGTAAAAGCTGGCGGCGGCACCCGGTAGGCCAATTGTCCCACCGCCCGATAAAAGGTGGGGGGTTTCTCAGGATCGGGTAGGAGAGCAAAGATCACAGAACCGCCTAAACAGACGAGGAAGACGAATATTCCCACAAATTTGTTCTGATCTAGCGAGATGAGAAATCGTTTAACAATTGGTAGAGCCATAGCTTTTTAATGTATTCCCAGATTCTTTACATTTTAGCGGTCAAGAGTTATTCTCGTCCTTGAAATCCTAGCTTATGAAGTTGTGTTAAGGAGTGAGACGAGCGAGTTGCCCCTCAATTATCGGAAGTTATCGAATTGATTGCTAATGTCGAGAATTGTATTGGTAAAACTCGTAATATCCCGGATGGGTTGGGTAATAATATTAAAAGCGGCGAAAATTTCCCCTAATAGGGTGCGGGTAACGATAATTACGTCCTGATCTTCTAAGGGAACATTTTGCGAGATATCTCCCCTAACTGCCGCTATCGGACTCAAAGTTTGACTAACAATTCCCCCTTTGGCACTGTCAAAACGTAGCAGGGACACTTCATTGACATTAATCCGCAGGCGATCAGAAACTGGTAAACTAGCCACCACATCGAGGAAGGTACTGCCATTAGGAATCGAAACATTTCTCAGGGCAATTCCCGAAGGAACTAAGGGAGTTAAAACCCTGATCGTGATATTCTGCTGGGCGAGGGTGGTTCTCGCCACCAATGTGCGATTATATCCCGTCTCTTGACCCACTTCTAACTTGGAAACAATCACGGCATCGCCCCCTTGCAGACGCAGATCTGGCAAGCGGTCTCCTTTAATTAAGGGAGTATAAAGGTCAAGTTTCTCCTCTAATACTGTACCATCGACTAAAACCCGACGGACAACGATCGAACGCAGATCGGCCCTGGGAGTGCCACCACCCGCCGCCAAAAGTACCTGCGCTAGGGGAGTATTAGGAGCAACACTATAAAACCCCGGTCGCTGTACCTCTCCCAGAATGGTTAACTGGACGGGACGGGCAGAGCTTAAAACCGCAATGACTTCCGGTTCCTCCCGCAAGTATTTTCGCCCCAATTCCAGGCGGATTTTAGTTTGCACTTCGTCTAAAGTCAAGCCCAACAAGGGAATACGCCCTAAAATCGGCACCAGAAAATTACCATCGGGATCCACAGGACCTGAGGAATTAAATTCGGGAAAATCGGGAACCGAGACAGTAATTTGATCGCCGATATCGAGTCGATAGGACTGAATTTGTCGGAATTGGCGATTATTAGGAGAGTAAACCGGTGGACTGTAGCCAGCGGGGGGAATCGTGTTTTCAGGAAAGGTGGGATTAGGGGGTTGGGGTGGCAAAAATTCTAACCCAGATCCTGGTTGAGTCTGGGGTATGGACAAAGGACCCTGGGCCTTGAGTCCTTCGGAGTCAATTACCCATAAGAACCCTGTCAGACTCAACCCCGATAAGGCCATAGCCCCGGTTCTGGATAAATTAACTGGCAAAAACTTGTTGAGCATTGGTGGAATCATACAGATCTATCAATTTTTGGGTTCTGACGATGACAATTTATTTTCTGGGAGTTATCTAGTGGGAGGGGAACCAAGAAGCTATTAAGGGCTAGAAAAGTGCCTTGAGCTAGTTTTTTCAAAGAGATGGTTACGAGCAGAGAAATTACTTTTCTTTTTTGCTCTCAGGCACAGAAGTTAATTGACTTAAGACATTTTGTTCTAAGTAACTTTGCACTTCCCCGGCGAGACTGAGAGCAAAGGGAGTGAGAGTTTGCAGTTCTTTCGTCGGTTCTAGGGGAATCACTAAGGAAACGGCTATCCAGGGTACTCTTTGTCTTTTTAATTGCGCCCATTGGTCAAGCCAATACCAAACAGAGGGATCGTAATGACCACCACCTAGCCAAGCATACCACTGCACCACGGCAAAGGTGTTTTGTGTCCAGGCCCGATAGAATCGAGCCGTGGCCTTTCCTCCCGACCTGGTGGGAATTGATAGCTCGGTTGTTTCCCCCCGATTCCAACGACTAATCGAACTGATATCCGACCATTCTAACCCTGGTTGATTTTTATAGTAGATCTGTGGCTTTAAAAGCAGGGTGATCCTCTTGCCCTCAGGACTTTCCAGCACTTGTACCGACCATTTTCCCTCACCGATTTCTCCTTGCTGCTGATCGATGGTTTTCAGGTCAGAGAACTTGATTCCCGATTCTTGTAGGGCCAGCATTTTCTGAATATTACCGATTCTCGGTTGCTCCACCCAAGACCACTGGCCAGAAATTAAATTGGGCAAGATACCGCCTAAAATCAACAGCAGCAGCAACCCCAACAGCAGTAAATAATTACCCGGGAGCTTTTTTTTGACTTTATCTAACACTAAAGTTACCTCGGCCGGAATTTTTTGACTAATCATCCTGGCTACCTTCCTCTTGAGCCGGGGACTGTTTCTTGGCTGCCTCGCGATACTGCATGATTTGGAAGACCAAAAGGATGAGTAATAACATAAAGACCGAGTACAAATCACCCCCCCAGCTATCGTGGAGTAATTTGAAGTTTTCCTCTTGTCCTGTGCCGTGAAACCAAGCTAAAAGCGCGTTACGAATAGTATTAGCCCCGACACTAATTCCCAAGGCACTGAGGAGCATAAAGCGCGTTTTACGACCGTTTTTGATGGTATCAGTCCAATGGAGCAGCAGCAGCGTGACGTAAAGACTGGTAAATAACATTTTCAGCCCCGCACAGTAGGGGGCGACCTCCACCATCCGACCTTCTACCGCTACATGGATACCGTCAACGGAGACATCTAAGCCTGCTTGCTGGAGAATAAAACCAGAGCAAGCGGCAATAAAAACCTGTAGGGGTAGGGTATAGGGAGTGATCAGGTAGGGGATGGGATTAGGAGTCGCTAAGGCTGTTAAAAGTAGGGGAAATCCCTGTAATTTAAAACCTTCCGTTCCTTTTAACCAGAGACAGATTCCCGCTAACATAATCGGGAAAGACAGACTAACCCAAAGAGAGGAACCGAGGAGATAAAAAATCGCCCCTAGGGTTAACAAAAACGCTCCGAGGGGATGGGAGCGATCTTCGAGGCGTTGCCATTTTTTGCGATTCTGCCAGACAATATAGGCGGCGTAGGGAAGGCCGATCAAGCCGTGGCTAAAGTATTCGTGTTCGATGCCGATCGATTTATTCAGCCAACCATCGTACCAGTGAAAGATCACCGGACCATAGATAACCGCCAAGAAACCGATCATCAGCCAAGATTGCCGATTTTTGTGGGAGACGGGCGATAGGGAAGGACTAATACCCATAGGACAGAGCGATTTAGTGACAAATTCTGAATTTATGTTACCCGATGATCGCAGTGATTTGTTCAACAACGGTTTCAATTTGCTCCTCGCTGATACCGGGGTACATGGGGAGAGAGACAATTTCTTCACAGAGAATCTCTGCATTAGGAAAGTCTCCCTGTTGATAACCCAGGTAGCGATAGGCCGGTTGCAGATGACAGGGAATCGGATAATGAATGCCGGTTTGAATACCGACGGCAGTTAATTGTTCTTGTAGTTGTTGGCGCTCAACGGGACAATGGGCAAGGATGCGAATAACGTAG
The DNA here is from genome assembly GCF_020245605.1 of Microcystis sp. M061S2. Taxonomy (NCBI): domain Bacteria; kingdom Bacillati; phylum Cyanobacteriota; class Cyanophyceae; order Chroococcales; family Microcystaceae; genus Microcystis; species Microcystis sp. M061S2. Next base: position 15,651 of record NZ_JADBUP010000097.1, read on the forward strand.
AGATGATAGACATGACCAGTCTCGGTTTCGTCTCGTATGGGTAAAATGCCCTTATCGGCTAAAGGAGCCAAAAGCCGGTCGTATTGTCTTGCCGCTCGATGACGGGAGCGATTCCAACTTTCCAGATGGGGTAATTTAATGTTTAAAATGGCGGCTTGTATGCTATCTAAACGGCTATTAGTGCCGATATCGGTGTGGAAATACTTGCTCGGTGCGCCATAATTTCTTAAACTGCGGGCTTTTTGGCTAATTTCGGGATCATTGCTCACCAACATTCCGCCATTGCCAAAAGCACCTAAATTTTTACTGGGATAAAAACTAAACCCCGCCGCCACACCGACACTGCCGGCGCGATAACCTTCTCTACTGGCTAAATGGGCCTGGGCCGCATCTTCAAAGATAATCAGATTATAGCTGCGGGCAAAATCCTCTAATTGTTGGGGTGATACCATCTGTCCGTACAGGTGTACGGGGAGAATGGCGCGGGTGTTGGGGGTAATTCTTTGGGCAGCCGCCGCGAGGTCAATTAAGGCCGTATCGAGGTGACAATCAACTAAAACCGGTTTGGCCCCCGCTTGCAGAACACCCATGAGGGTGGCGACAAAGGTATTAGCGGGGACTAGCACTTCATCCCCGGCACCGATGCCGTAAGCTTGTAAAGCCAGGGCAAGAGCAGCAGTGCCAGAAGCTACTCCCACAGCATACTCGACTCCGCAAGCTTGGGCGAAGGCGCTTTCAAATTCGGCTAAAGCTTGGCCTAAAACAAAATCTCCCCGGTCGATAACTGTTTGGATTGCCTCGGTAATTTTTGCTTGTAGGGGCTGATTTTGCCAAGTTAAATCGACAAAGGGAACTTTGATTAAATGGGAACTCATCTAGTGCTTGTTTATGGAGACATTATTAATTGTCAAGAGACTAGCATAGATTTGAGCAACTTGGCTAGATTAGTAGGCTCTCTTGTCCTTTCTGTCTTCTTCTCCGTGTCCTTTGTGCCTCTGTGGTTTATCCTTAATCCTGCAATTGGGTTTTTAAAGTTAGATTGGGAGTTAATCATACTATTAAAAACGGATTTGGCCTAATTTGCGATCGCAGAAAGGAGCGTGATTAATCATCGTATTTTTCCGATAGAACTGGTTATTATGAGTGATTTTACCGCTTTAACGGCGTTAATTCTGGCTGGTGGCGAAAGTTCCAGGATGGGACGAGATAAAGCTTTGTTATCTTTTCAGGGTCTCTCTTTTCTGGAGAATATCTGTTTAATTGCCCAAGATTGTGCCGCACAGGTGTCTGTGATCACGCCTTGGCCGGAACGTTATGAACTGATCATTCCCCAATACTGCCGGATAATCAAGGAACCTCTCCCCACTAGGGGGCCTTTATTGGCCTTTGCCTTGGGATTAACTTTTGTATCAACCGATTGGGTTTTATTGCTCCCTTGCGATTTACCTTTACTAACGCCCCCAATTATTCAAGGATGGTCAAGATTATTAGCCACTGTACCAGAAAATGCCATGGCTTTGGTTCCCCGCTGCGGTGAGCGTTGGGAACCTCTCTGTGCTTTTTATCATCGTCGTTGTTTAGAATCTTTGCAGACTTATATTCAGCAAGGGGGAACTTCTTTTCAAAAATGGTTAAATGTCTCCGTGGTGGAGAAATTAATTATCGATAATTCCGAGATTTTATTTAACTGTAATACCCCAGAAGATTTAGAGATAATAATAAACTCCCCAGATATTAACCGTAAGAAAACCTAGCACAAAAGGGAGTAAAAGTAAAGAGATCGGCGAAGAAATATTGGATAAATGGCGATAACCATAGTAGAGCATTCCGGTTAGATAACCGCCAGTTACACCGATAATTGCGCCGATAATATCGCCATTTATGGATAAATAGGAAGTGAGCAAAATGACGAGGGAAAAGGGCAAAATTATCAAGCCACCTAAAAATATATCGCCGGTGAGACTACCATATTTATTACTTAATTTTCTGCCCAACCAACTAGATAAAGTCAGAATAATAAAAGGAAATACTGCCCAGCCTAATAACAGTAAAAAATCAGATTTAACTGTCCAGTTTTGCCAAGTCAAAGCGATAAAAAAACTGCTGATGATTGCTGCCAATACACCCATAGCCAAAGCCTGATTACGGTTGAACTTTAAAAAAGCCTCTGCTAGACCGGTCTTGGGTTTGAGCAAAGATAAAAAAGAGATTTTCAGCAAATTAAAAACAATAAAAAGAGTTTTTGACCACTTGATCGATTGCCGTTGTCGATAACTTTTCTGAGGGTCTCTTAATTTATTGGCAATGGCATGATAGCGGCGAAAATTTCCCTGTTGCTTAAATTTTTTGGCTGCTATTTGGAAATCCTTTCGTGCTGCCGGCAGTTCCGAGAGTTCCTCTAGAGCCAATCCTCTTTGATAATAGAATTGGGGGTTATCTGGGTCAATGGCGATTGCTTGACGGTAAGCTTCTAGGGAGGATTGGGTGTAACCGAGTCGTTGCCGGGATAAACCGAGGTAATAGTAAGCTTGGGAACAATCGGGTTTTAACTGCAAAACTTGGCGACAATCGCTCAAAACTTGCCGATCCTGCTGATTATAGTAGTAAACTTCCGCCCGTTGCAGATAGGCCTGCCAAAATTGCGGATTAATTGCGATCGCTCGCTGGTAAAATGCGAGCGCTAATTGATAATTTCTCTCTTGAGCGTAGCGCCATCCCTGTTGATAAAAATCCTCGGCACTGCGGTGAAAAGTGGGTATTTCTGGGGATAAATTGCGATCATACTCTTTTCTTTTCTCTTTATCGCTCAAAACCCGATAAGCTTGTTCAATTTCCCGAAATTTTCTGACTGCCTCTGGATCATCGGGATTATAATCGGGGTGATATTGCCGGGCCAGACGACGAAAAGCGGCTTTTATCTGATGATTACTGGCATTACGGGGAATTTGGAGGATTTCATAGTAATTTTTCATACTCGAATGGGGGGAGAATTTTCAACTACTGAAAATTGTTGCCAATGGCTTGCCGAAACGACTATCATTGTCAATTAAATAGCTTTTATTGAGAGTTGATCGCTTATGTCTGCCTACACTGCCTCCTCCCTGAAAGCGGAACTCAACGCGCGGGGGTGGCGCTTAACTCCCCAGCGAGAGAAAATTCTGCACGTTTTCCAGAATTTACCGAAAGGCAATCATCTCAGTGCCGAAGAATTGCAGGAATTACTGGACAAACGGGGGGAAGGAATTAGTTTATCGACGATTTACCGCAGTGTTAAACTAATGTCGCGGATGGGAATTTTGCGGGAGTTGGAATTGGCCGAAGGTCATAAACACTACGAACTCAATCAACCCTATCCCCACCACCATCATCATTTGGTCTGTATTCAGTGCAATAAAACCATCGAATTTAACAATGATTCTATTCTCAAACACAGTCTCAAACAGTGTGAGAAAGAGGGTTTTCAGTTAATTGACTGTCAGTTAACGGTGATGGCTATCTGTCCGGAAGCTTTGCGGATGGGTTGGCCGTCGGGAATACCGAGTAATTGGTGCTGTACGCGTTCGCTGGTGGATACTCGTTTCCAAAACTGCGAGATTCCCGAATCAAAGGAGCCAGAACCGGAAAACTAGACATCTAAGCGGACATTCCCAACTGAAAACCGAGAGCCTTTTTCTGCATTAATTGGAAAATATTATAAAATCCGTTGGCGCGGGAAGGGGTAAGGCTGACTTTTAAACCGGTTTCTTCGATAAAATCCGGGGTGACTTGCAGGATTTCCGTGGGAGTCAGTCCATTTAAACCCTCGATTAACAAAGCAACTAAACCCTTGACTAATTGCGCGTCGGAATCCCCTTTGTACCAAACCTGGCCATTTTCGAGGTCGGCAGTGATATAAACTTGGGATACACAGCCATGAACTTTATTAGCGGGTATTTTGGCAGATTCTGGTATTGGTTCTAGTTTTTTAGCAAAAGCTAGTAATTGTTCGTATTTTTGCTTAGGATCGGTACGACGTTTGAGGCGTTCGACGATGCGATCGAGATTAGACGGGAGCATATTGCAAGTTAAAATAAGAAAAAATTAGCCAATAGCTTTTTTATATTAGCATTCTCGCGGAAGTTGAGCGCTGTGGTTATCGCGGCTAGGACTGCCTTGGTCAGAGGGTCTGGAGGCTATCTGCTAGAATTGGCATCAATCAAACACCACGCTTGCAGGAGCTATGGTTAACCTTTCCTACAATAGACCTCGACCTAATATTATCTCAAGACTAAAAGTCTTTCTAGTTAAGGAATCTACCTGAATAAAAATTATTTTAATTGCCTCATATTTTTTCAGTAAAATTAAATTAGCAACGATAGATGTACATTTCAGCTATCGAACTATCTAATTAGTACGCAGACTAAAAGCAAGCTATGACTGGGTTATAATTTTTGGAGATGTCTAATAAAAATCGCCTTCTTCCCAGTGCCGAAGAATTGCCCTGTGCTGACGAAACGCCGGTGGATAACCAGTTACACCAACGACATTCCCCATCTATTACTCAGTTTATTAGCATTTATGTCGCGAAGGCAACCCCAGATGAAATGCCGATAATCGTTAGTTTCATCTAAGATCAAGCTCTTTGAGCGTTGTAAGGATTATGCAAGTTTTGGAAGCAAGTAAATTCCAGAGAAAACTCACCCTAACCCTTCGCATTTGTCAAGTCTTTTAAATAATTCTTAATATTTTTTTCGTTTTGCTCTCTGGCTCTCGTCTGGCTTCTCGACGGAATCGCTAAAATGATCAGGGGTGTTTTAGAGGTAAGTCTATGAATGAACCGGTAACTCTTGAGGATATTTACCAGCTATTCCGCGCTTCCGCCGAGGAATATGATCGCCAGGCTGCCGAATCCAAGGCGGAATATGATCGCCGGGCTGCCGAATCCAAGGCGGAATACGATCGCCATAGAGTCGAAATAGAGAACCTCCTCGCCGAATCTAAGCTAGAAAGCGATCGCTCGATGGCAGAACTGAAACGGACGGTTGAACGAACCAGCAAAGCGGTAGATAGTCTCACCACTCGCTGGGGTCGATTTGTGGAAGAATTGGTAGAACCGGCGGTTTTACGGCTTTTTCAGGAAAAAGGCATCGATATTAAAGAAGTTTATCCCCGCGCTAGAGTCAAGCGTCAGGGCATCGCCATGGAAGTTGATATTCTAGCGGTAGATGATACCGATCTCGTGGTGGTGGAATGTAAATCTAGATTATCTAAAGATGATGTGGATGAATTTATTGAAAAATTGACTCGTTTTAAAATCGCTTTTCCCCATTATCAAAACTATCAAGCTTACGGTGCGGTGGCGGGAATTGAAATCAACGAGGGGATCGATCGATACGCTTATAAAAAAGGTCTATTTGTGATTAAACCCTCCGGGGATACGGTGGTCATTATTAATGATGCCGACTTTCAACCGAATACTTGGTAATTTCCCTAGTCAAAACAATCGCTATGGTTAACCTTTCCTAGACAAAAATCGCCTTCTTCCCAGTATCGGGAAATCGTTATTTAACCGCAGAGGAAAGGGCGAGGGCAGCTGCGGCGATCGCCAGTCAAGCAGGTTTGATCGCCCAGCAAGAACGTTTAGCCAAACAGGAAGCGGAACAAAAAGCCCAACGACTAGCGGAAAGACTAAGATCACTGGGTATCAACCCCGATGAAATTTAGGGGTGGGTTCTCCGGCAATTTTAGGGGATTAATCGCGTAATAATTCTGGTTCGGTTAATTCGTCGGTCATTTCCATCAGGGCCCGTTGGACGGGTTTAATCATCGGGTCATCGATATTTTCTACGGTATCGTAGCGGACGCGTTTGGCCCGTCTAGCGACTTGCACGACGATCGAGTAACGATTGCTGGCCGCATTCATCAGTTTATCGGTGAGATAAATCATCTCGGAGGAGTCGAATTTAAACCGTTTGGACATAGTTATATTTAGCCTTCTCTGGTGAATTTGGCACTTGTCACTGATTTTAGTGATAAGTTTTATTACTCAGTCCACCTTACCATATTTTGTCAACTTTAAGGATAGGGTTATCCTTTATCTCGATCAGATTTTGTCAACTACTTTTTACAAAACTTAAATCAATTTAAGACAAGTTTAAAAATATACAAATAAAGAGATAATTTTTGAAATAAATAAACCCAAAAAAGGTATCTCAACCATGGCTTTTAACCTCAACGGTTTCAACTTTAACCAGTCGATTATCGATTCCCTGGGACGTGCGGTCGCAACGCGCTCGCTACGCGAGACCGCAACTTGGGCGGATGTGATCAACCGCGCTAACATTGGTTTTGAAGTAATGCACGAACGCAACGCTCATAACTTCCCCCTCGATTTAGCTTCCGGTGATGCTATCCCCATGGCCTTGACGGCAGCGGCGATCAATGGTTAAAAATAAACAGATGCTGGATCCCCATCCAACATCCGCGTTCTAACTCTGCACACATTTTGCTAAGTCCTCATGATAAGTTAAAAAACGCTTCCTTTTTGGGGGCGTTTTTATTTATTCGATTGAAAAAACCGATGACAATCATTACTAAAGCTGATAAGAAAGTGGGGTGTAGGGTGTGGGGTGTGGGGTGTGGGGTGTGGGGAGAATAAAACTGCCTATTGCCTATTGCCTATTGCCTTTTGCCTATTGCCTCCTGACTGACTCCTGATAACTGATAACTGATAACTGATGAAAAGATTAGCTTGGTTTGATCGCTTAGTGTTAGCGACTATTTTGGCTTTAATTGCCGCAATATCGTCGATTTTGATCCAGGGAAATCAAGTTCCTACGCGAGGGGAGAATTTTAGCTGGCAAGGGCGAAAAATCGGCGTTAGGGACGATTATTTTACTTTAAGTTTTAATCGACCGATTGACCGTTCGGACGTGGAAACCAGCTTGGTGATCGATCCTCCCTTGCCGGGTAAAATTAGCTGGTCTGGCGATCGCTTGACCTATACCTTGACGGAATTGCCTATCTACGGCAAAAAATATCAAGTAAAGTTACTCATTGCCCAAGGTGAGGACTTTATCGGGGAATTTTACACCCACGATCGAGCTTTTGCCTATATTGGAGTCAACCAAGAGGAAAGAGGCCGTTTAATCGTCTGTAATATCATTCAGGGGGCAAATAACGTCACAGAACTGAAAAAAACCATCCTTACCCCTGGGGATCTGGTGGTCACGGATTTTCAAATCTATCCGAGGGGGGAGAGAATTTTATTCTCGGCCTTCGATCGCTCTGACTTAGGACGGGATACCCCGAAACAGCAACTTTACACAATTACCACGGGTTTAAATCATGACGAACATGGTCAAAATTTGCCCAGTGGTCGTATAGAAAGGTTTTTAGATGCGAAAACCTATCAAAATCTGCGCTTTGATCTCTCAGATAACGGCAAAACCCTAATCGTGCAGAGAATCAATCACAGTAATCCGGGGGATGCCAGTTTATGGGTAATCAGTGATGATGGACAATCGCGACCGTTAGGAATACAAGCGGATAATTTTTTACTATCTCCCGACGGTAAAAAAGCGGTTGTCAGTCAAACGGGAGGGGTAGCGGTGATTCCTTTGGATGTCCAGGCGGGAAAATCGCAATTTTTGCCCACCTACGAAAAAATACTCGCTTTTTCCCAGGATGGTCGCCAAAAATTAATGGTGAAATCAGAAGCGGATAATCAGCGATCGCTATTTTTGCTCAACGATCAGGGAGAGTCAAGACTACTATTAAGAACAGCTAATCCGATTATTAGCTGTGAATTTGAACCGCGACAAGAAAAAACCCTTTACTGTCTGAAAAGCGATCTGGTTATGGGCAGCGATGGCAAAGTGAAAGAAGAACCATTTTTAGGGATTATTGAGCTAGAAACGGGTAAAATGATGCCCCTGCTGGCCTTACCTAATTATCGTGACGTGCAGATGAGTATGTCTCCCGATGGCGTGGCCTTATTATTTGATCAGTTAGCAACCACACCCTTTGGAGTCAGAAATGATTTAGTCACCGGGGAGGGGTCGAGCATTGCCGATGGTCGTCTCTGGTTATTACCACTTCCTGATCAGTTCAGTCCCGATAGCACCCCGAAAATTTTACCGCAAGAACTCAACGCCGGTTTTAAACCCCGTTGGCTGCCCTAAAATTATTGATCGGTAGCTATGTTATCAGGTTCCAGAGTTAAGTTTTCAGTGAATTTATGCTACTTCAGCGATTTGCTTTTTTATTCCGTCCTAGTGGCGATATCGAGATCGAGCGGGGGATTCGGACTTTATTGGCGCTCGCGGTACCGATTATTATCGGTGATATTTTAAATCAGTCAGAATTGGGGTTAATGGTCGGTTTAGCGGCTCAAATCTTGATTTTAGCCGATGTGGGGGGGCTTTACTGCCTGAGAGCGAAAACCCTGGTCGCTACGACTATCGGGATGGCTCTAGCTTTGATTATCGGCACATTAGCCAGTGCTTGGCTAGGATTGACCGTAGTCATAGTTTTTTGCGGGTTGTTTCTAGCGGGTTATTTGACAGTTTACGGGGAAAATGGGGCGTTAGCTGGGGTAGTAATTAGTTTATTGCTGCTTTTTGCTGTTTCTTTGCCATCGGGAGATATTATCGTCGCTTTACAACGGGCCGGAATCGCTGTGTTGGGAGGGGGATGGACAATTTTTTTAGCCCTGTTTATCTGGCCTTTTCGCCCTAATCAGCCTTTACGTCAGGTAACGGCGGAAAATTTTCATGGTATCGCCACCTATCTCCGCTCTTTGCCCTTAAACTCTCGTTCTAATGCTAATGAGGAGCCATCTTTTAACAAAATCCGGCAACTGTTGCTCCGTTCTAGGAAAACTGTCACCTTGACGCGTCGGGGACGTTGGGGAAAGAGTGAGCTGCGGGAATTGTTAATCGTCTTGATTGAAGATAGCGATCGCATTAATACCAGCTTAATTGCGCTGCGAGAATTGCTTCATCTTCATCCCTTGCCACAACTGACCACGGTGGGTATTTTATTAGAAGATATTCTCGTGCAAGTGGCGGAAATTAGCGAAGATATTGCCTGGTTAATTTTGGGTAGAAATAAACAACCGGATTGTGAGCGCTTGCAGCTATTACTCAAGGCGATCGAGCAACAAAAAAACCTGCAAGCTAAAGTTTTAGAAAATGCCCAGGATGATTATAGCAGTTATGTGGCAATTTCGCAATTAAATAATCGTTTAAAAAAATTATCTAAACAGCTAAAAATAGCCAGTGAAACAGCGCAACATTTGCGGCAAAGCGAGAACTTTTCCGATAAAAAAAATCTCTGGCAGCGGAACTTTGAAGGGATAGAAAAAGAGTACGGTCAAGAAAAAGCTTGGTGGGAACCATTAAGATCTAATTTTAATCTAGAATCGCCCCTATTTCGCCATGGTTTACGTTTGGGTTTGGGAAGTGCCGTAGGAGTGTTGATCTACAATAAGCTGGGAATTACCCATAGTTTTTGGATTGGTTTAACCTTAGTTATTGTGTTAAAACCAGATTTTAGCTTGACTTTTCAACGCTTTTTTAATCGGGTGTTTGGCACGATTTTAGGCTCGTTTTTTGTTTTGGCACTGTTGCGAATTATAGATAATCCGATCTGGTTAGAAATTATTGGAGTGATTTCTATAGCGATCGCTTTAACTTTGGTGCGATTTCACTATAGTTTGGCCGTATTTTTTATCACAATTTTTGCTTTAATCATCAGTCGTCTGGATGCCAGCAATGACGGTATTAATTTAGAGTATATCAGAATAGTTTATACTTTAATCGGTAGTGCTTTAGCCTTTGCACTTTCCTTCGGTTTTTTACGGTTTAATGAAGATGAACGTTTTTCCCTCGCTGCCATTAAAGCATTAGAAGCTAATCAAATATATTTTCAGTCAGTTATGGCAGTTTATTTAGGAGAATCATCCTATCAAACTGCAATTTTATCTTCCCATCGCCATAAAGCTCGACGAGCAAATACAACTATGCAAACGGCCCTACAACGATTAATTGATGATCCTAGCACACCCTTTCCACAAATGGAACCGGCAATCACTTTAAGTAATTATATTCCTCGTTTTGGTCGCGGGGTGACAGTTTTATTGACGGAATTGGAACAATATCGCGGTAGTCCTCCCCATCCTAATCTAAGTCTGTTCACGCAACAAATAACCCAAGCTTTGACGCAATTAACCCAAGCTTTGCAAACAAATAATCCTCCTCTTCCCTTACCTCCCCTCGAAGATACTTTAGAAAGCATCCTCGATCATTTGCAAGAATTGCGAGAGGAAAGGTTAGTAGAAATTGCCCATCAAAAAGAGGGAACTAATCTCCATAAATATTTAGGGGATTATAATATTGTCACCACGGAACTTGTGGAATTATCCAGTCGTGTTGGGGTAATGAACACAGCAATTGATCGTTTTATTAGAAGTTAAAATTTAGTTATAACAACAGAATTTAGCAGTCAGGAGGAAAATCGATTAACTTCGATAATTTCCGTATATTCAAAATTATTAGGACTGCGTTTCACTAGAGAATAATCAACACCATGAAGATTAATTAAATCCTCTTGACAATCCGCTTTCGGAGAATTATAAACTAACACATATTCTTTACCAATATAGGGAGAAATCTCGGTTTCTACTTCTCCTCTCCATTGAGTTTTTGTCACTAAAACAATTAACTGATTGGCTAATTTAGGAATAGCGATCGCAACTTGCCGACGATAGATATGATCAAGACTACCAAAAGGGGAATCCATCACCAGAGGAAAAGTGCTGCTATCAATTCCCATCAAAGTATTTTTCTGACTCCATTCTCGCACTCGATCGATAATTCCCCCGATAAAAGATAAACTGAGAATCTGATTTTCTCCGGTGGAAGCTGCCACGGGAATGGCGAATCCTGTCGTATTTTCTAATAATCTTACCTCGTAATCGGGACTAATACGGGGAATATAGGGAGTAAAAGAAATTGAGTTAAAGATTTCCTGTACCCGTTTTTCTAAGGACAAACGAAACTGATTTTCTAATCTCTGTCTTACCTCACTAATGCGATTAATTGCCTCTTGAGTCGCTAAAATACGTCGTTGTCCTAAATTATATTTTTCCTCTTTTTGTTGCTGTTTCTGTACCTGTTTTTGCAGGGATTCTAACTCTTTTTCATAGATATCTAGTTGATTTTTATTGCTGCCCTGTTCCAAGCGTAAATCTTTTAGGGAATCCTCGATCGCATCTAAGCGAGATTGCAGATTTTTAATATCTTCATCGGGATAATGGCGAAATTTATCCCGAACTTCATCTAATTCTGATTCTACCAAAGATAATTCTAAGCGCCACTGGTGAATATTAGCTTGATAACTATCCACTTCTTGCCAAAAATCTAAGACCCTCTTATCCATTTCTTTGACTGTGGAAGATAAGCGAATGGCCGCTTCTTCCACATCGGCCATTCCTGCTTTATTCATCCAGTCTTCCACCTGTAAATAAGCTTGGCTATTTTCCTGTAATTCCTGGCCACAAATACATTTTTTCCGCTCTAATAATTGTTGGACAAATTGCTGTTTGATACCACTGGGTAATTCCCCCTGTTGTCGTAGGCGATCGATTAATTGCTGAAAATTTTGATTAATTCCTTTTAAAAAGACTTGATAAGCTTGCTGAGAAATTAATTTCTTTAATTTATCTTTAGTTCTGACTAAATCTTGCCGCAGATTTCTTTCCTGTTGTTCTAATTTTTCTTTTAACTGTTTTAATTCCTCGGCACCACTTAAATCTAGTAAGCGATTAGTGACGGCTTTTTTTAATTCTTCCTGCTGGGATAACTGGTTAATAATATCCTGCTGACGCTGTTTTAACTTCTCTAAATCCTGCTCAATTTTACTTTCCTGTTTCAATAACTTTTTTAAATCCGATTCCCCTAAATCTTTAAGATCATCTTGTAAAGATTTTTTGGCTTTTTTTAAATGCTCGATCGCTCTGTCTAATACTTTAACTCCCAATAATTCTTTTGTATCCTCGGCGATTTTACCTTGGCTACTACTGCGGAATTGATGATCGATATATTCGCCATCAAAAAAGAAATAACGGTGTAAACTTTCGGGTAAAATTTGATTAATAATATCCTCCGCTGGTTGATTGGGTGTGTACCAATTGCCATCATCACCAGCGTAGAGCATATATAAACTATTTGAACCGTATTTAATTTTGCTATTTACATCTTGGTAGGCGAAAAATTTTCGTTTTACCTGATAGCGTTTATTTTCATGTTCAAAGTTTACTTCTGCGGAACATTCTATGGAAGTTCCCGTGGTTACTTCCGTAATTGCCCGTTTATTAACTAATAACTCTGGTTCGGCAAAAGCTGCTGTAAATTTTTCATAAAGAACCCAGGTACAAGCATTTAAAATTGTTGTTTTTCCCGCCCCATTATTGCCATAAATTACCGTCGTATTGCGAGAACTCGCCGCTAAATGTATCTCAGGAGTCTTACCATAAAATTGTCGAAAATTACATAACTTTATTGATAGTAGTTTCATAGTTCGATAGAGGGGATAATGGGGAAGTGGGAATTATGAATTATGAATTATGAAGTGGGGAGAAGGGAGCGGGGAGCGGGGAGATGGGAGAGGGGAGAATAAATAAAACTAATCTCCTAACTACTGACTCCTAACTCCTGTCTCCTGACTCCTGATAGCTAAAAGCTAATTATTGAATTACTTCTTTAATAATCGTTAAAACATCATCATTGATATTGCGAGGATTGCGCTGGTATAACTTATCTCTTTCCAATTTTAAAACTCGATCGATGATTTTTCGCACATCTTCGGGAGCGTTTAAAATCGGTTCTTGGATATTTTGGAGATTATTATCAGGATTAGTCATAGGGCAGATTTTTTAATATTTACAGCCGCTGCATTGCAAACAAAATCCTTGCCGGGGTACGTTAATCTATTACTAACGCACCCTCAGCCTAGATTGTTTCCCTAAACGAAACTTAAATAGGGTAACTTTTGGGCGGTAGATTGAATCAGATCGAGATTTTGTAACAGCTGTCCGCAGGTATCCCAACCCCCTTCTATTAACATCTGTCGGGAACCTTCATTCATAGAGACGGTAGCGACAAAATCCCCCCATTCCACTGTCATGGTTGTCAAAGAAAGATCGACGGGAATTTCGGGATTAGCTGCAATTAAATCCTGTAAATGGGTGATGGTTTTAGCCTCGGCAGTGACACAGGGAACCCCATTAGCGATACAATTGCCAAAAAATATTTCGGCGAAACTTTCCCCGATAATTGCTTGAATTCCCCAACGTAAAATCGCTTGCGGTGCGTGTTCCCGAGAAGAGCCACAACCAAAATTACCATTGACTACCAGAATTTTCGCCCCTTGGTACTGGGGTAGATCGAAAGGATGACTCCCCTGTAAAGCCGCTCGATCATCGGCGAACACTTGTTCGCCTAAACCTTCAAAGGTGATACAACGCAAAAAACGAGCCGGAATAATGCGATCGGTGTCAATATCGTTGCCTCGCAAGGGTAAAGCTCGTCCGGAGATGGTTTTAACTTGACTCATGATCTTTTTCTAACTTTTACTAGCAGTGATAAAAAAGGTGGTTGCATCTTGCCATACCCCCTGATCGGTGGCATTTTTCTGGATTTCTCGGCGATAATTGTTCACTAGAGTCGCAATTTCGGCAGCCGATAGGCGACCGAACCGCCTTTTTTTAACCATTGATACCATTTTGCCAGCACTTGCGGGATATCGGGGAAAAGTGCAATCGCCAGAGAACAGGTAATCAGATCGAAACTAGACTCGGCAAAGTCAATGGCAGCTATATCGGCGTTAATCAGGTCAATATTCTCGATATTTAATGCTTCTAGCTTTTTTTCGGCTCTGGCAATCATTTCTGGTGTCAAATCAACCCCGATGACACTTTTTACTTTTGGCGCAATTGCGACCGCAATAAATCCCGTTCCCGTTGCCACGTCTAGCACAGATTGGCTTTTTTGTAAATAGAGATAATTTACTAATTTAAGGGCGCGAGCTTCGGTAAAATCGTTATCGTAATCGTGACGACGGGCATAAAAATCAATCACTTGACGCTGATAATCGTTGCTCATCTTCTCTATTGCCCAATTATCGACAAAGACTGACCCAATTGACTTAAATTAAGAGCATGGCCGCCGGTAACTAGATAAACCGCGTCTGCTATTGTGCCAATTCTACGACAGAGATCGCCTAAACGATCACGAAACAGACGACCGAGGGGATAAGCGGGAACCACACCCCAACCGGTTTCTTCCGCCACCAGAATAACATCAACCGCCGCATTTTTGAGGGAATACAAGAATCGATCGCTAATTTCTAACCATTCAGCTGCCGACATTTCTAAACAATTGGCTACCCAAGTACCGAGGGAATCAATTAACAAACAGTGAGTAAATGGGCTATTATCAATAGTTTCGCTCAATTGTCGGGGAATTTCTTGGGTTTGCCATTGGGGGGAACGTCGCTGCCGGTGTCTTTCAATGCGATCGCACCATTCTTGATCTTTTTCATCCACCGAGGAGGTGGCGATATAAATAACGGGTTTTTGGCTGATTTTGGCTAAATATTCGGCCCATTCACTTTTCCCAGAACGGGCGGCCCCTGTAACTAGGATAATTTTTTCATCCACGATCGAGATTTTGGCAAATAACTAAAGTATATACAGGAGAAAACTGTCCTATTCTCGATCATCAAAACGGTGAATATCATCATCTCCTAAATATTCGCCATTTTGCACCTCGATCATCACCAAAGGAATAGAACCGGGGTTTTCCACCCGATGACGGGTATTCATGGGAACATAGGTAGATTCTTTTTGTTTGAGGAGAGTTTCTTTTTCATCACAAATTACCCGCGCTGTACCAGAGACGACAATCCAGTGTTCACTGCGATGGTAGTGCATTTGGGTACTCATGTGATGGCCGGGTTTAATGACAATGCGATTGATGCGATACCGCGGACCTTCCTCCAATACCGTCACCGTTCCCCAGGGGGGAGTCCTCGTCATTTCTAGGTCTTGGGGAGAAGGGGAGGGAGCATTAATTAAGTCATCCATGGCGGTGGTCTCCAAACTTGATCAACATTCTAGTGGACAATAATCAGTTATCAGTGAACAGTGAAAAGACAGCAGTAAACTGCCATTTGATGATGATCACTTAATACACACTGCTCACTTAAAACTCAAAACTTAAAACTCAAAACTGATAACTGATAACTGATAACTGATTCAGGAGGGCAATTGTTTAAAATCAAAATTTGTGTCTTTGCCCTTGACAGATGGCTCGGTTTGTGCTAGGCGATTAGCCATTTGTACCAGATCCACTCCGGTAGCTTGACGCAATTGTTCGGCAAAAGCAGTCATTTTCGGGACAAGATTACCATCACCTCCGTCCACTACCGTCACCGTTTGCACCTGCACTTCTGGCACACTAGCGACCATTAATTTAAGTAATAACTCCAGTTTTTGGTATAAAAAGATGTTTTTAGCGTTATTTCCCGCTCCTTGCCAAGAGGCCGCTAATTTTTTGGTTCCTTCCGCTTGCGCTTTCCCCTGTTCGATAATTTTGGCCGCTTCCCCCCGGGCTTTGGCGATCGCTTGTTGACATTCCGCTGCCGCCGGGGCGATCACATCTGCTTGTAATTGCTGTTTCACCTGCTTAATTCGGGCAGTTTGTACCGCCACTTCGGCCTGTACTTTAGCTAAATCGGACATAACCACCGATTCTACCTCAGCAATCATGGCGCCGCGCTTAGTTTGAGTGTCGCGCACCCGTTTTTCTGCGTCAGCTTTGGCTATTTCTAAATCTTTTTGGATACGACGCAAAGCGGTTAGGCGTTGGTTTTCGGAAGCCTTGATAATCGATGTTTTTCGGGCTTTTGCTTCTGCTATCCGGGCATCTCTCTGTAATTCGGCTTTTTGCTTCCGTCCGATCGAATCGAGATAACGCACCTCATCGGAGATATTCTGGATCTGCAAACTATCCAAAACTAAACCCAATTTTTCCAGATCCTGTTCCGCTTCTTCCAAGAGACTTTTAGCGAAAGCGATCTGATCGGAGTTCGCTTGTTCTGGGGTTAAATTCGCCAAGACACCGCGCAAATTCCCCTCTAGGGTTTCTTTAGCCAATTGTTCAATTTCCTTGCGTTTCTTGCCCAATAAACGCTCGATCGCATTATGAATAATCGGTTCCTCCCCGGCAATTTTAATATTCGCCACCCCGGTGACGATCAAAGGCACACCGCCCTTAGAATAGGCATTAACCACCCTGAGATCGATGATCATGTTGGTCAGATCCATTCGATACACTTGTTCTAGCATAGGTAAACGAATACTGCTGCCCCCTTTTACCAAACGATAACCGATGGTTTTGCCCGTGGCCGTGGGACGACGACTACCAGCAAAAATTAAAACTTCGCTCGGTTGACAGATATGGTAATAGTTACGGATGACTAATAAACCCGCACCTGTGCCTAAACCGAAAACTCCCAGTAAAACAGCGATAATTTCCATAGATTTTATTACGGTCGATGCTCGGATCAAATTAACTAAATTGTATCCATCAATTTCCAACTTTGACAGACGTTGAAGTCCAGTAGGGTGGGCTACATCCAAAATTAAAATAAGTAATGATAGAGTAAAATCCTCTAGTTTTATGTTGACTTCAATCAAATTGCTTCTAAAATCTACACATAACTTTATTCGTAGAGCCAATTATTCAATGTATAAATAATCTCAAAAAATCTCTCGGCATTTGTTGACCGTCGCTTCTGCTGCTGTGGGTGTCCCCGAACCTACGAGTGTTCTTGGTTGTATCACACTGGGCGGTTTAATGCTAGGGGGTGCTGTCCGCAAAATGAGAAAATAATGTCCCAGAGAGAGGAGGCGCGGGTTTCCTCTCTCTTTTTTTGGGTGGTTTTTGAGCCTTCAGGTTTCAGTATCTATCCCTAATTGCCGCAATCGTGCCGCTAGTTGTTCTGCTCGTTGTTTCGCCACAGAAGCCTCTTGTTTAGCCACAGAAGCCTCTTGTTTAGCCGCAGAAACCTCTTGTTTAGCCGCAGAAACCTCTTGTTTAGCCACAGAAGCCTCTTGTTTAGCCGCAGAAGCTTCTTGTTTAGCCGCAGAAACCTCTTGTTTAGCCACAGAAGCTTCTTGTTTAGCCGCAGAAACCTCTTGTCTGGCCACAATTAACTCCTCATCGGCCAGGGGAATCAACTCTCCCTCCAGCGTCAACCAGCGTAACCATAGCCGCTCAATTCCCCGATAGGAACCTTGCCACAAACCCAAGCTCAATTCCAGTTGAGGAATCGGTAAGCGTCCCTCCACTAAAGTCACGGGTTGGTAATGACCGCCTACCAGTTCAAACGCTTGAAGTTGGTTAGTATAGCGGCTAAAAACTACATAGTAGGGAACCTGCAAAATCTGTTCATAAACTGTCCACTTAGTTGGCGGTTCTTCTGGTTGGCGTAGTTCTTCGCCTAAATCTTGATTTTCCGTACCTGGAGACAATAATTCCACCACAATCGCAGGGGAAACCCCTTCCTGCCAAATCACATAACTTAAGCGCAGGTCATGGCCATCGTAGAGACGAGGAACACCGACCACCCCAAACCAATCAGGACGCTTGTACCATTGAGGGTGTCTGACATCGTAGTAAAGGTTAAGGTCAGCGGCGCTAAAAACTAGCTCTGGTTCCCAGTTGGGAGGCTGGAAAGTCAGCAGTAATAACTGAGGTTGTAATAGGTGAAATTCGTCAGGCAAACCGGGTTCCAGTGGATTATCACTAGGTAAATCGTACATCGTCGGCAAGGATTGCCGAGGGGAAAGGGGAGGGTCAGATTGGGGAATGGTGAAGGTAGGTGTAGTCATTTCAGTTATCAGTTATCAGTTATCAGTTACCACTCAGACCTCTCAAACATTGTAACTGTGATTACTGTAGCGGCGTCAGCCCTGGGGGAAAAGAATATAAAGATTTATTAAATTGTAGCTTTTGATACAATGCGGGGGGGGGAGTGTGTATCCTCTTGACTGTTAGGTTCGCTTGTCATTGTTTTGGGTTGCGCTATCGCTTAACCCGAATCGAAATGTCGTAAGCACTCAAATTATCTACCATTAACCCTTTTTTTTTGATGAAATTACAACTCGGCATTCTATCCGGGGTTGCCCTAGCAGCCACTCTAGGAACGGCTGGTGCAGCACAAGCTGCTATTGTTGTCGTCCCACCTGGCTTGAATCCAGGCGATCAGTATCGTTTGGTGTTTGTTACTGACGGCACACGGGATGCAACAAGCACCAACATCAACGACTACAATACCTTTGTCACTAATGATGTAACACCAACATCAGCTCTCGCAATTGCTCTGAATGCTGCTGGACTGACGACCACTTGGAAGGCGATCGGTTCTACCGCTTCGGTCGCTGCCCGTGATAATACGGGTACTAATCCATCGAGTACGGGTGTTCCCATCTACCTCATTGATGGCAACCTGGTCGCGAACGATAATGCAGATCTGTGGGATGGTCAAGTGTCTTCTAAACTTAACTTAACACCTTCTAACACATATCTTGGGTTCAACTTTGTATGGACTGGGACGTCGTCCGACGGGACTGGTGGTTTGGGGGGCGCATACTTCTTGGGTTCAGGATTGGCGCTCGTGGGCCAGACTGATCAGACTTTTGGCTGGGTGTTCAGTTCAGATCAGCAGGCTAGCAGCTCGCTTAGGCTCTATGGTCTCTCCAGCATCTTGACTGTACCGACCCCGCCCGCGCCCGTTTCGGTCCCCGAACCCTCTAGCCTTCTTGGTTATATCACACTGGGCGGTTTAATGCTAGGAGGTGCTGTCCGCAAAGCGAGGAAATAATGCCTACAAGGGAGAGGAGACGCGGGTTTCCTCTCTCTTTTTTAGGGGTTTTTGATACCTGGCACGAAGTAGTCGTCCCTGATTACAGAGGTGGTGCGTTACGGCGAATTTTAATTTTGTTTTTTTGACCAAATTGATAGCCGCAAACACGCACCCTACGCCCTAGCAACTTGGGTTAAGTATTAAATTGCTCAATCTAACCTACAAACTACCCTGTAATCTTGATTGAACTAACAGCGTCATTTTCATGATTTATTTCTGGCATTTTTGGAGCGATCATTATCGTTAATTTCAATCCTAAAGCTTGAAGCCAAGAGGTTAGTTGATTCATGGCTTCAGGTGCAGGTTTTTGCATTAGTTCTTCCAATTGCTTCGCCTGAATTTTGATTTGTTCTGGTGTTAGATTTTGAGGGCCAAGGGCTTCTAGGACGTGATTGAACGCGAGTCTGAGTAATTCTGATTCAAATTCATATTCATCTCCCTCGAGATGAGTTTCCAGATAAACTGCTGCATAATGGGGATCTTTAAGGGATTCGATCAGGGAATCATGATAACTATCACTGACTGGCATTTTCTCGGCTCCTATAGTCTTGCCAATATTTTTGGGCTATTTCAATTTCTTTAGCTTGCGTTTTTTTATCTCCTCCACACAGGAGTAAGATAATTGTTGTTCCGATTTGTCCAAAGTAAACGCGATAACCAGAACCATAGTCTATTCGTAGTTCATAAACTCCTGCTCAAAGCTGATTTATAATCCCCTAAGTTACCTAAATTAACCCGGTTTAGGCGTTGAGCGATTTTAGTTTTAGCCTTAATATCCCGCAAAGAATCGAGCCATTGGGCAAAGGGAACTTTGCCGTCACTGGTAACATAACGTCGAATTTCTCTGGGTTGAGCCGCTATGGGATAATTATAGCAGTTATACTATTTTTCTAAAGTAATGGCAGATATGGTTAATTACCCCCACCCCCAACCCCCCACCCCCTTTATCAAGGGTAGGGTTGATTCATGAATCAACCCTACCCGACATCGTAGAGCAGGGGGGTGGGAGAGGGGAGTATTTAGAAAACGGGTTTCTTTCAGAAACCCGTTTTCTAGGGGTGGGAGTATGTCAAACTAAAAAGTAAAGCTTAGACAGCCTATCTTTATCATGCCAGATCAGCCAATCTCGATCGCCCAATACTACCACGAGCGGACCAAATACGACCCCCAGACGATCGCCTCAAAAAGTAAAGGTCTTGATTGGAGTCAACAACCCCATCCCTTCAAAGAATACAAAATCGGTCAGACTTTCGATCTCAAACCCTACCTCTCCCGTCAAACGGTTCCCCAAAAAGGAGACTTTTGGCGACGTATATCGCGAATTTTGGGCTGTAGCTATGGGTTAACTGCCAAAATCGCCACTATGGGGAGTCCCTTGTACCTACGTTCCGCACCCTCTGCTGGTGGATTATACCCCGCCGAGGTCTATCTGATCTCCCGTGGCACGGAATTTTTACCCGCCGGTCTCTACAGTTATCAAGGTCAAAGTCACTCGCTGCTTTTATTCTGGGAAAGTGATGTCTGGACCAACCTACAATCTGCTTGTTTCTGGAATCCTGTTTTAGAAAGTACCGATATCGCTTTAGTTACCAGTGCCATTTTTTATCGGTCTGCTTGGCGCTACGAGGATCGAGCTTATCGGCGTATTTTCCTCGATACAGGGCATTTATTGGGCAATATTGAGCTATCAGCCTCGATTAATGACTATCGCGCTCATTTAATCGGTGGTTTTAACGATAGTCAGATGAATGAATTACTTTATCTTGATTCCGAGAAAGAAAGTGTCATGACGGTGATTCCTTTGGCAGATCTGCTCAATATCCGGCAAAATCTCCCCCATAGTACCACGGCACTCCCTTCGGCAACCACGACTCTTTATCCCAAAATTCCCGAGGGAGAATTATTAAACTCCCTACACCGAGCCACTATCATAGCTACAGATGAGAAGATAGAAGCAACTGTTACCCCCTCTAATTGGGAAGATAAATATAATTTTCCTTTTTGTCTAAAAGTTTCCGTGACATCCCGTCCCGTCAATTGGGGGGAAGATTTAATCGATCTGGAAAGTACGATGCTTAAACGCAGATCTACCCGCGCTTATAGTGGTGCTAGTCTCAGTTTAGACGAATTGCGAGCGCTGCTGCATTTTACCTATCAACCCCAAGATTATGCCAGTCAAAATCTCGATCCCAATCCCGATTATTTTGCTCTGGATTTATTGGAAACTTTTATCGCTGTTTCGGCAGTAACTGGATTAGAGGAAGGCTGTTATTATTATGCTCCTAAAGCCCAAGAATTGCGGCAAATTCGCTTTAAAAATTTCCAGCAAGAGTTACATTATCTCTGTTTAGGTCAGGATTTGGGACGGGATGCGGCTGCTGTGGTTTTTCATACGGCGGATCTGTCAAAAGCAGTGGCTAAATATGGCGATCGAGTTTATCGTTATCTTCATGCAGATGCGGGCCATTTGGGACAGAGATTAAATTTAGCGGCTATTCATCTGGGGTTAGGGGTTAGTGGTATCGGTGGTTTTTTTGATGATCAAGTGAATGAAGTGTTAGGAATTCCCTCCGATGAAGCAGTTATCTATATCACTACTTTAGGCCGACCGAAAGTTTTTTAAGGTGAGTTTGAACCACTGAAGGGGTGACAAGGAAGTTGAGGTCATTGTACTCTGTACTTTGACCGGTTCACTTTCTCCCTTGTACGTATTTTGTTTAAAGGTTAATCCAACTACGGACCATCTGTCGGGGTTTTCCTGAATTTTTAAAAGCGGTTCTATTGTGGCATAAAAAGCGATTATTAATGTAAAATATATCACCTTTTTTCATTTTGAAGCGGACTGTATTTTCCAGTTCCGAAAAAAAGTCGTCGATGATGTCGAGTGTTTTTGTGATAGCTTCCGGTTGCGCTATTTCCAGTTTGGAGTAAGCGACTTCAATCCAGTACCGCATATAACGAAAAACCAGACCCTGAGAATCGGCTGAGAATAAGGGGAAATTATTCTTTTGAATAGCTTCTTGAGAATTAATCTCTCCAGGTGTAATCACATCCCGCGCCAAAGGTTTGTAAAGATAGGGAACTAGGTCTGTATGGTTTTGCCAGAAATATTGATACAAATTGGCGGCGTTTACTACCAGGGAATCTCCTCCCTCATCTGCGGCAGCAAGACACAGTAAGCCAACAATATCAGGGAAGTAGTTTTTGGCTGTACTATCGGTATGATAGCCAGTTTCTGCATTCGTCATCGAAACGGGTATAGCTTCTTTAGTGTAATCCATTCCTCGATCGATTACATCAAAAAAATAGCCATAGCGGTGGTTTAGCAGTCCAAAAATGCGAGAAATAAAAGCATAAATTAACCGCATTTCTATTTCTGTTAATTCCGGTTCTAATCGGAAAATAATTATGCCTGGTTTCTGGAGCAATTTCTCACGAAATGGTAGGAAAAAATCAAGATTTTTATTGACTGTTTCCTGTCCTATTTCGTTGGGTTTTTCAAGCCATTTGTGATTGCTTCTTTTTAGTAAATCTGAGACTAATGATTCTGGTACATGAAAAAATAGTTGAGAAGGATCAGGCAATTTTTTCCAAGTCAGTAATGAAATATTAAGCTCAGAAATCGGTATAATCATTTTTGAATTTTGAAAGCAACGTGAAGGGGAAGGTCAATGAGCGGAGTAAAAAATTCTGGGTCTAGTTCTAAATGTTCCTGATTAATTTTTAGTTCATAAACTTCTGGCATTTTTGTGAAGGCTGCTAAACGAAGAGATGTGAAGTAATCTTCCATAGTTTTATGAACACATTGCACGGCGACGGCTTTTCTATCTCTGCGCCAAATCTCACCGGGGAATAATTGATTGCGTCCGGAAAAATAGCCAGCTTTCGGTTTAAAATAAAAGGGAAACTTATCTTTTTTCAGAAAAGGTAAAGAGGGATGGGGGACGGCGAACAGGAAATAGCCACCGAATTTCAAAAGTTGGTAGGCTTTCTGCATCGTGCTAATAGTTTCTGAAACATTTAAGTAGTTGAACAGAAACATAGCCAGAACTAAATCGTATTGTTCGGACTCAGTGACCGCAAAATCACGAATATCACCAGCTTCATAGGAAGCATTAGTAATCTGATGCTCGTTTTTTTGAATCAAGGCCTGCTCGATCATTTGCGATGAAATATCAATCCCATGAACAGATTGAGCGCCTCGGTTAATTAACTCTCTTCCTACATAACCTTCCCCACAGCCTAGATCTAATATATTCTTGTTGACAATCGGTTCACATAAATCAATGACAAACGGACGCGCGGAGTAATCAGAAAGCAAAATCGGTTCTACTCGTTTCCAGTCTGCTGCGCTTTCGTCGTAAAGTTTTTTGGTTTCTTGTGTTGCTTTCATACCTATCTAACGTGATAAAATTTGCACTAATTTTGTTTTAGTCTAGCACTGTGTAAGTAATTACCCATAAAACTTTTACCAGTTAATCCAAAATCAGCTATCGCCAGAAAAACCAGATCTTCTTCTCCTAAGTTCACAGATTGATGAACACACCAACGGGGAATAACAGCAAAAGTACCCGGTTCGACTTCGTTTTCGTATTGATCAACAATAACTTTTCCTTGACCCTGAAGAAATACAAATACGGTTTCATGTGCGTGTCTGTGCATTTCATTCGCCTTTCCTGGCTTGACTATAACTAGGCGTGGATCTAAAACTTCTAGATCAAATGGTAGGCGAAATACGTTAAAATCAATATTGAGTTTATCAACCTTATTGTTGTATAAGGCTTCTAAGTTGCTGGCGCTGATTGTTGAAATAAGCTCTTTACCTTCTTGCACATGAGTCAAGCTTTTTTGTTCATTGATTTTTTCGGTCAATGCTCCCAGTCGCACTGTTTGAAAATCATGGTAAAGTTGTGATGCAAGCCTTAATATTGTTTGAGAGCATTGGCATTCATTAGATGGATCTGCAAGCCAATTTAACAGGTTCAGAACTTCTTCTTTGTGCTTTTCCGTTTGCATCCCGTATAGCAAAAGTGAACTCAATCCGGGTAGTAGTTTTTCCACTGGAACAGTAGATAAGTCTTCCGTCAATCCAATACGCACGTCATTGATTTGATGCAATAAAAGTTCCTGTTCCTGATTAGACAGCTTTTTGCCTTTAATCATTTTAGTGAAAAGCGTAACAATCTTGAGTTGGTCTGATGATGTCAAAGATTTATCTAGCGCCAACGCACGTTCATACATATTGTCCCAGTAAGCAGCACGTAGATTCAAGGCTTTTAACATTCCTTTCCGTAATTCCAGAACAGCCTGTTCGCTTTCACTGGCTAATTCTTTAGCAATCTCAACTAAAGTTAAGCTGTGTTCATCCTCCACTTCTGTATGTAAAGGAAAAAATACATATTGCTGCAAGGATAATGATGTATGTTTTTTGATCGCTTCAATAATGTGTTTGTAGATAAATTTAACAACAGATTCAGTCCCTAAACCTATCGCTCCAATAGCTTGGAGTGAACTTCCATTCTGGAGCAGCGATAAGAATGATTCACGCCAGATTTCCACTTCAACACAAGGCGTTTGCGTGCTATCTACTCCCATCGCTTCTTGAAAACGCTTGAATAACTGTGGGTGCGGAATTTCCTGTACCCACTCGTCCTTAATACCTAATTTACGGATTGCTTCGAGATCTTCATGGTGTAGATGTCCGTTTTCTTCAGCTAAGTTCTTCAGCAGGTGATTTCGATGAGTGGGATTTTCTAGCTTTGATATTACTGCTGTTAAATAACGGGAAAACCAGTCACTATAAGCTCCGTATTGACTGGCAAAGTCTGTCAGAACTTCATCAATATGTTGAAATTCTCCTTTTTCTAAAGCCAGTAAATACGGATGATTAATCGCTCGATGGCTTAGTGCTTCCTCGATTAAATTTTCCATTTTTTCTCATCCCCCGATAGCCGCCCTCTTTTAAATACCATCACAAAATTGGCCAATTGTCAATAGCGTTTGAGATGCGCTCCCCCTGAAAACAGATCATTCTTGATTAAGATTCTCTGAGATTTTCTCTCTCTAATTCGATTAAATTATCGATTTTTTTTAGCTTGGCATCCCCGGCAAGATAACCGATCCCGCGATGTAAATGTAAGCGAAATTGTTGAGTTAGAGTTTCTTTATCGGTTCCTAATCCGTCTTGATGACAACGTTGTTTGAGGGCAATTAAGAAAATATCGGCCATTTCTCCACCGAATACTTTCCAGGATAATTCTACATTGCTATCGGCAGGAATGGGAACGGGAGAGGGGAGACTCGGTTCAGCAAGGGAACGACAAAAAGCCCAACGACAGAGGATATTCCATTGGTCAATTTTGGTGTAGCGTTTTAATTTTATTAGGCTATCTTTGGCGGTTTGAGATAGTCGAAAACGTTCGATCGGTGATTCCATAATCTATAATTTTCCCTCGATCTTACCGATGATAAAATAGTTAGTCATACTCAATACTGTTTAATAGGAGAGTGGGAAGTGGAGAGCTTTTTTTCAGTGATCGATAAACAGTGAACTGATAACTGATAACTGATTCAATGTCTCAAGTTAATTGGGGGAGGATTTCGTGGGAATTTATCTCAGTCATAATCTTACCAAAAGTAGCGGTCAGGGTGAATAGTGGTTTGACGTTGTTGGGAATTGTATTCTAGCAGGTATTTTCGGGCGATTACTTCCTGTTCTTCTAATAAGAGTAGCTCATTTTGTCCAATTTCTGTATCGGTAGAAAGGAGGATGACTTGAGAGGAAGCGGCGGGAAAATAACGTTCAACTAAATTATGGCGATGGGAAGAATCTAAACGTCCGAGGGGTGTATCGATAGCGATGGGTAAATCTCGCCCGGAGACTCGCGCTAATCCCCACAAAAAAGCGATCGCTAATAGTTGTTTTTCTCCAGCAGAAAGACGGTGTTTAGGCACATTTTGTCCATCGGGACCAAAGAGAGATAGACCAAAAGTATCAGCATCGATCGCTATTTTCTGCACCAGATCGGACTTATGCAATAAATAACGAAAACATTCCGCCACTTCTCCCTCTAATCTATTTAACTTTTTTAAAGTTAAGCGCTCTTTAAACACTTTTAAAGTTTGCTGTGCTTTGACAATTGCATTGACGATATGTTCGTTACTTTGCGATTCTAAAGCTTTCTCACTATAGGCAAATAATTCTTTTTTAGTTTTCTCAATTTTCTTTTTGATTTCCTCATAATTTTTGTGGCTTTGCTCGTATTCCGCTTGAGCATTTAGATACTTTTTCTGAGCGGTTTTTAAGTTATTACTCAGGGTTTCGTATTCTTCGGGAGAGGCTGCTACTGCTAATTCTCGCTCTAAATTATCTAAGTCAACTTCCAGATTTCTTAATTGTTCCATCGCTTGATGAGCGAGGTTAATTTGTGCCGGTAGTTGATGGGTTAAGACTCGATTTAATAATTCGATCGCCTCCTCGTCTAAATCTAAGTAAGGAGTAATCAAAGAATCGCAATCCTCAGCTAAAAACTGATTTTCTTGCTGTAAAAATTCTCTAATATTATCTAATTGTTCTAAAGTTAAATTCAGTTGTTTTAAATAAGCAAGTAACTTTTTATCTCTGGATTCTAAAACCGATTGAGCGACTTGAGACGATTGAAATTTTAGCTCTTTTTCTCCCTGAATTTTAGCCGCTTCTAGGAGAGGAAAAATTAACTTTAATGGTAAAAATTCCCCCGCCAATTGACCTAAATATTCTCTCTGTTTATCTAACTTTTTATCTAAATCCTTTTTTCTGCTCTCTAATTGACTTCTTTCGGCGGCAATTTTTCCGCCATCAATGCGAAATTTATCCGAGACTGCATCAAAATCATTTCTAACCAAATCTAAATTTTTTTGTTGAGTTTCCATCTCTTGTCTAGCCAATTCTAAATCTTCTTGGTACTGAGCTAATTTTTTCTCAATAGCTTCAATAGTTGCCAGTTCATTTTCTGCTGCTAATAACCGGCGCTTGCGACCAGCTAAAATATCAAGATCAACTGCTAATCTTTCCGCTAATTCTAACCCTAATAAAGTCTGCATCGAATCCTTAACGCTGTCAGGAGGTACATCCTGTTCTGCCAATTCTTTTACCTGTTCCCCATCAAATAAAAACAGGTTAGAAATACCCAAAGGTAATAAAGTTTCAATATATTCATCCCAAGTATTAGCTAAGGCGGGATCGGGCCAATCTTCATCTAAAATACCGAGGGTATCCCTACCATCTTTGGGCTGTTTTGTCCAGTATCTAACGATACGATATTGTCGCCATTGTTCATTAACTAGATGTTCAAAAGCCAGTTCTATTCTAGCTTGATCGATGAGGGAAGCTTGATTATTAACTGCTTGACTGAGAAACTCGGCATAACTTAAATTATTGCGAGTAGAACACTTCGCCCGCGCACCGTACAAAGCCAAACGAATCGCATCCATTAAAGTAGTTTTGCCGCCGCCATTCATGCCTCCTAAAAGGATAATCGGACAGGGATTGTTATCTTTTTCGGGACGTAAATTAATCACTTGACGACCGGCGTAGGGACCGAAATTTTGCAAAACTAATTCAGTAAAAATCATTAACAGTCAGCCTTAGTTAAGTCGAAAGTTTTAGGGAATCTCCTGTAAAAATTATACCTGAAAAAGTGCCGCAGATATTTTTTTACACCCAAGAAAAAACCCCAGATTTTATACTATAGCATTGATCACCATCGCCTAGATATAATCAAGGTTTCCTGATCTTTACTTTCCAGTTTATTACTGGGCATTAGCCTATTTTTTGAAAAAATCGTTATGATCGGCGTGAAAGTGCCAACACAGGGGAGAAAATTGCTATGATCACGATCGGCGAATATTTATGCCAGCGTCTCCATAATTTAGGGATTAATCATGTTTTCGGGGTGCCGGGGGATTATGTCCTCGATTTGATGGATGTTTTGGTGGAAAGTCCGATCGAATTAGTTTGTACCTGTAATGAGCTTAACGCGGGTTATGCCGCCGATGCCTACGCGCGAGTCAAAGGGATGGGTGCTGTCTGTGTCACCTACGGTGTTGGGGGATTTAGCCTGGTTAATGCTGTGGTCGGTGCTTACGCTGAAAGAGTTCCCCTGGTGGTAATTAGTGGAGCTTCCGATCGCTCGATTCGCCGGGATAATTTATTATTACACCACACCACGGGCGATTATAATCTGCAATTGTCCATCATGGAAAAAGTCACGGTTGCCTCGGTTATTCTCACTAATTCTGCCCAAGCAGCCAGTCAAATCGATCAAACTTTAGCCGCTTGTTTGCATCACAAACGTCCCGTGTATATCGAAATTCCCCGGGATCTGGTCTATCGTCCCTGTATCCCCTCAGAAAAGCCAATTTATTTAACCGATAATCTCACGGATGCCGCCGCTTTACAAGAAGCCATTGAAGAAGCGGTTTTTTTATTAGAAAAAGCGGAAAAACCAATTATTTTAGCAGGGGTAGAATTCCATCGGTTTAAACTCCAGGATAAGTTGCTGAAACTTTTAGAGGTAACGGGTTATCCCTTAGCCACCACTATTTTAGGTAAGTCGTCAATTTCGGAAATGCAGCCGCAATTTATCGGCACTTATGTGGGGGCATTAAGTCGCGAATACGTTAATCAACGGGTGGAAAATGCCGATTGTGTCCTCTGTTTAGGGGCAATAATGTCCGACATGAATTTAGGCGGATTTACGGCTAATTTAAATCCCAATAATTTGATTAATGCCAATTCCGAGAAAGTAAAAATTAAACATCACTTCTATCAACCGGTATTCCTAGGGGATTTTATCGATGGTTTAATTGATAAGCTAAGTCACAAAGAAGCGGCTACACTAGAGATTAAACCCGCGGCCGAATTGAAGAATTTAGAATTCATCCCCGTGCCAGAGCAAAAATTAACTAATGCTCGTTTTTATGAGCGAATAAATCATTTTATCGCTCAAGAATCTTTTGTTATTTCCGATACAGGGGACTCAATTATTGCCACAATTGATTTATTAATGCCCCAAAAAACCGACTTTATCGGTCAAGCATTTTATCTATCCATTGGTTATTCAATTCCCGCCTGTTTGGGAGTAGCTTTTGCCGCACCCAATACTCGTCCTATCGTCTTTGTGGGTGATGGTGCTTTTCAAATGACCGCCCAAGAACTTTCGACAATTATCCGTCACCATCTCAATCCAATTATCTTTTTAATTAATAACGACGGTTACACGATCGAGCGGGTAATTCAGGATAATATTTATAATGATCTACAACCGTGGAAATATCACCAATTACCAGCAGTATTTAACGGGGAAAGTTGGAGTTGTCAAGTCAGGACAGAAGGGGAATTAGAAAAGGCTTTATCGATTGCCCAGGGTAACATCGATCGCCTATCATTTATTGAAGTACATCTCGATCGTTTTGACTGTTCCCAAGGCTTAACTCGTTTAGGTCAAGCTTTACGTTCACCCCACGCTTAGACTGGTTATGCTATTAGGTTTTGACTGTGTGAAGCTGTCCTAAGACACCAGACTGAAACTCTTTTGGCTCCCAAGAGTCAACAATTAAGATACAATCGGTATCTTAATCAAAGTGTGATGGTGACAACCACAACTAAAAACCCTATGAATGCTTTATGGAAACAAATCACCCTATTGAACTTTTCGCCTGCTTCTTGGTCAAAATATAGCTATCTGCATCGTTTAGTCGGCCTTTTTAGTCAATGGCGACAGGGTAGCTGGTTTGTGCAGTGGACAGAACTGATGGGTGCGCTGTTAATCTCTCTCCTTATCGCCACTGCGCCGTTTTTCTCCACCAGTCAAATCGGTTTTTTATTGTTAGCAATAGCGGGTTATTGGCTACTCTTAACCCTTGTGGATGAAGGCAAAATCGGGGTGACACCGATTCACATTTTAGTACTTTTATATTGGGGAATTGCCACGGTTTCTACTGCTTTTTCTCCCGTTAAAACCGCAGCCTTGGAAGGATTAATTAAATTAACTCTCAATCTCATCTTTTTTGCCTTTACCGCCCGAATCATGCGATCACCACGCCTAACAAATTGGATTCTGACTACTTTAGTTTTAACCGCTTTAGCAGTCAGCGTTTACGGCATTCGTCAGCAAATTTTTGGTGCGGAACAGTTAGCAACTTGGAACGATCCCACTTCAGAATTAGCGGGGGATACTAGGGTTTATAGTTATCTCGGTAATCCTAATTTATTAGCTAGTTATTTATTCCCTGGTATTGCCTTTAGCGGTGCGGCATTATTTGTGTGGCAGGGATGGCTACCGAAAATTTTAGCGGCTTTATTAACTTTAGCCAATGCCGCTTGTTTATTTTTTACCGAGAGTCGTGGCGGTTGGATTGGTTTGATGGTCTTAGGAATCGTCTTCTTATTGCTATTATTTTATTGGTTCAAAAATTATCTACCGTTATTTTGGCAAACATGGCTTTTACCATTAATTTTAGGTGGTTTAGCGGTGGTGATTTTAGGGGCGATTTTATTGGTCGATCCCCTGCGAATTCGGGTGATGAGTATTTTCGCCGGACGGGAAGATAGTAGTAATAACTTTCGGATTAATGTTTGGGATGCAGTTATTCGCATGATTCAAACCTATCCACTTTTGGGCATCGGACCGGGTAATGATGCTTTTAAGAAAATTTACCCCCTATTCATGAAGCCAAAATACACGGCTTTAAGTGCCTATTCTGTGCTATTAGAAATCATGGTAGAAACGGGAATTATTGGTTTTACCTGTTTCCTCTGGTTATTAGTCACAACTATCGGCCAAGGCATCCATCAAATTAAACTTTTACGCGATAAAATGGATAGTCAAGGCTTTTGGTTAATCGGGGCAATTGCCGCTATGGCTGGAATTCTTGCCCACGGTTTTTTTGATACGGTTTGGTATCGTCCCCAGGTTAGTACCCTCTGGTGGTTAGTTTTGGGTTTAATTGCTAGTCGTTGTTATTCCCCCGCTAGAGGTTTTGATCCTGGCAATTCTCTCCTCTAGGGGGGCGAAATGGGGGAGCATTGAGGAGTTATTTCAAATTACGGATAGGACTGCTCTGAAGGGTATTTGAAGCTCGTGTAGGCGTAGGCGAGGGGGATTATTAAGAAAAATCACAAATCTTCCATCCTACCATTTCTCGGTGGGCAAAGCAAGAGACAATTAAATTGGATCGTTTCCCAGTTTGTTCTGCGCTTGGCGCGATTTCCTAACTGCAATAACGAGAGTAAATCCCTGTGGCCGTTATAGAGACG
This sequence comes from Microcystis sp. M061S2, assembly GCF_020245605.1. Classification (NCBI taxonomy): domain Bacteria; kingdom Bacillati; phylum Cyanobacteriota; class Cyanophyceae; order Chroococcales; family Microcystaceae; genus Microcystis; species Microcystis sp. M061S2. The sequence goes on from NZ_JADBUP010000097.1 coordinate 46,921, forward strand.
AGGGAGGAAAATAATGGATCGTTCTCTTAAGTGGGCCGTTGCGATTGTCATAACTCTAATCCTCGTGCTTTCCCCGGTCTTTTCCCAGGGATTTGGGGCGACAGAGTGGAACCCGAAAGGAGGGAACGGTCAAGATACAATGCTAACCCTTACTCGCACTGACAACGGCAAATCCATCATCATGCAGGTCAACGACCTGCTGCTACTGTCCCTCGACGAGAATCCCACTACCGGCTTTCAGTGGGCGCTTGATGGCGGCGGGGGCGATTTAGTGGAGCTGCAGTCCTCTGAGTATGTACCTGCCGGGGAGTCGAAAGTCGGCGGGGGCGGTCGGAGAATCCTGACCTTTAAAGCGCAACGGGCTGGGATAGACCAACTAAGGCTTAAGCTCTGGCGAGAGTGGCAAGGAGAATCGTCAGTTGTCGAACGATTTACTGTCACGCTCCAAGTCCGAGAGTAAAGGCTTCTCGGACAGCCAGGGGCTAGTGAGTAACGACTTAGGAGGGAAAGAAAAATGAGTGAAACATTCGTAATAAATCGATGCTATCCAGAAGCACAAAAACTTTTACGAGAGATTGAACGATTGGTGTAAACAAAAGTCTGAAGATAAAGAAGGTAGATATTTTAAATGCGAGTAAATCCAGTCGGTTTTTAATGTCAAACTAAAATTATCTTTTATCCTTTGGAGAAAGTCAATATGTCTCAGTTATGGTCAGATAAAATTGTTTCTGCTATACAAGCAGGAAGGAGCATTTCCCATTCCTATAAACCAACTCAATCACGCATCAAGATACTCAGTAACGGTGCTGTTTACATCAAAGCTGATATGGATACGGATGCTGATGGTTCACCTCGCGCAAACCAGATTGATCCCAAATATGGTCAACTTCCCACATCTCTCCGCAAGAGCAATGGTTGGCGAGGAGATGCTGAGTATGTCAATGCAGAAACCATTCCCTATTATGTTTTACCCGGAAATTTTGCTTCAGTCTCCGGTGTAACTTGTAAACTAGGAGACTTAGCTCTTGTTCGTTGGCAAGGACATGAAATCTTGGCAATTTATGCTGATCAAGGACCTACCGATAAAATTGGCGAAGGCTCGATCAAACTGGTTGAAGCATTGGGAGAAAACCCTTGGAATGCTGGTAAAACTGAGATTATTAGTGGAATCGAATTTGGAGTTGAGTACCTGGTTTTTCCAAAATCAACTGCTACACGACCTATCCCATCCTCTTTTGATGAAATTCAATCTGTGGGTCTAGAAGTCTTTCGAGAATACTTTGGTGACGTAACCTACTCCATGACGCAGGAAGAAATGCAAGAAAAGGCCGGTGAAAATGATGTTGAGGTTTGGGAGATTATCAATGCGCCAAACTTTAAAACCTTGACTGATTTGAATTTACGTCCTTCAGTTGGTACAGGCTCACCGCCTATCACCACTATCCCTATAGATACAGTGATCAAAAGTCTGGTTGACTCTAGTTCTCAAAGACCGAAAGTTTTCCATGTTGGTTTTGGCAATAGTGGTTTATGGCTGATGGTTGAATATAACAACCAAAAAGGGTTTGTTAGAGCTTCTAAAAATTACATACTTCCGTGGTATCAAAATTGATTGATGATCGAATTCAGAGAGGTAATTTTACAGAAACTTAATCTAGCCTATACAAGAGCGGGCGATCGCTTTTCTGGCAAGGAGGAAAGGAACGATCATTGAAATTGAATTAGCAACGATAGACATACATTTCCGTTATCGAACTGTTTGATTAGTACAGGGCATAAAAGCAAGCTGTGATCGGGTGATAATTTTTAGAGATGTCCACTTTTGATTCCACACTGTGAACAAAACATTGTTTTCTCCTGAGAGCAGATTTTCCGTGGACTCACTAAATTTTTTTACTCCAGCTTTGAGTGAGCTAAGGTAATACTAGCAATTAATAGATCGGCTCTACCAATTTGGCAGAATTTAGAAATACCCTGTCACTTACCGTTCATCGATAACTGAAATTTAAGCATAGATGCGATCCTCGATCGCCACCGATTGCAGAAGTCTTTCCACGATAGCTTTAGCTTGACGACCGTGACTAGGAATCAGACGATGGCAGAAGACGTAGGGAGTGATAAACTTAACATCATCGGGGATAGCATAATCGCGACCTTCGAGGAAAGCGTAAGCTTGAACTGCTTTTTGCAAAACCACACAACCCCGGGGACTGACTCCTAAACTAATATCTTCGTGGTCACGGGTAGCGCGGACTAAATCGACAATATATTGCTGTAAAGCAGGAGCTACCTTGACCAGACTGACTAATCTTTGCAATTCTCCCACCTGTTCTAAGGAAATACAAGCTTCTAGGGATTTAACCGTCTCTTGAGAATGCTGTCTTTGTAACATTTTTAATTCTTCTGCTGCACTGGGATAACCCAAACTCAGGCAAACGGCAAAACGGTCCATTTGTGCTTCTGGAAGCGGAAAAGTGCCTTGATATTCGATTGGGTTTTGGGTGGCGATAACAAAGAAGGGTTGGGGGACCGGCCGCGCTTCTCCATCGACGGTAACTTGTTTTTCTTCCATGACTTCTAGAAGTGCCGATTGGGTGCGCGGGGTGGCCCGGTTGATTTCATCGGCCAACAGGACGTTAGCAAAAGCGGGGCCGGGGATAAATTCAAATTCGCGACTGTTGGGGTTCCAAATCGTGGTTCCCGTGATATCACTAGGGAGGAGGTCAGGGGTGCATTGTACCCGTTGGAAACGACCGTTAATTGAACGCGCTAAGGATTTAGCTAACAGGGTTTTGCCGACTCCGGGGACATCTTCGAGGAGAGCGTGACCACCACTGAGCAAAGCCACCAGCACAATGCGAATCGATTCGGTTTGGCCGACGATGCTCTGGCTCAAATTTTCCATCAAAATATCAATAGCGTCTCTCATAGTACAAATGGGGTATTTTGTCAAGAAGATTAATGTTAATTTTTTTGATCTTAACGATTCTTTTCCCAATTTGCCCACACTAGCGAGGAAAGTTGACAGACAATGGCGGTAATTTTTCTGCTAGGGAGCTAATCGGGGTTAGGGTGGCGAGCATAGAGAAAATTAGTTAAGAATTGTTGCCAGTGGGCGAAATCAAGATTTTCAGTCGGTTCAGTACGGTAAAATCGAGAAGAATTTCTCTTAATCAGTGAAGATGAAAGCTAGTTCGCTCGTTTTTAGTCTTGTTTTAGGAATCGCTGCCAGTACATTAACCAATAGTTTACCCGAAAATTTGACTTTCAATTCTCGGAAAATATTGGCTCAAGATCAGGCGCCTTCCTGTCCCCTTCCTCCAGATCTTGCCATCACTTTTCGCAATAGTGAATGTCAGGCAATTACCCTAGAAAAACCCCAGACTTTCTTCCGTTATTATAGTGACGAAAATTACAAAAAAGGTCGTTTTCTAACTACGGATCAATATACCACCAATGTGGAGGTGATCAGAAATTTAGCCCTCGATCAAAAGTGGAATCCTCCCAATCAAGCGACCAAAGTAGTATCGGTGACTTTACCTGCGGGAACAACGGTTTATCAAGGAATTGTCGCCCCCCAGAATCCGGCTGATTGTTATCCCGGTGGTGGTCAGCAAACTTTTATTAAAGACTCGCGAGATGCCAATATACAATGGGGAGAGGGGCGAGCAATAACGGTTACATCTTTTTCCTGTCGCTAGAATATTATGGAAACGAACATGAGGGAATTAGTTCAATCAATTGACCAAGCTATTACCGTGGCCGAACAGATGCGGAAAACAGAAATATCAACTCGGATTGAGGGTTTAATTTCTGTCCTGAAAACCATCAAAAGTCAGGCGTTAGCCGGTCAATTACCATCGTCTCAAGGTATTGTTACCCTAGGATTAGCGCGAGAAGTAGCTGATTGGATCGATTCCCTCGATTCTCCTTTATTGAAAGCGGTGGGTAAAGTGGAAAGAGAATACCAAAAATATTAGGAGTTGTCGGTTACAGAACTTAGAATTAACCGAGAGCGATCGCAGTCTATCTCGATCTGATTTTTTAATCGATCGAGAGAATTAAATTTCTGTTCTGGTCGCAGGAATTGCACTAAATCCATCGTTAAAATGCGATCATATACATTGCCTGACCAATCCAATAAATGGATTTCCACACTGATAGTTTTTCCCTCAATCGTGGGACGATAACCGATATTCATAACTGCCGGTAAGCGAGAACCATCAAGAGGCACCCAACCGCAATAAACCCCGAATTGCGGCAATAATTTATCGGGGGGAACCTGTAGATTAGCGGTATGAAAACCTAATGTTCTGCCCAGCTGTTGCCCGACGACCACGCGACCGGTTAAACTGTAGGGACGACCTAACATTTGCCCAGCTTGCTCAACGTTTCCTGCTGCCAAAGCTTGACGAATTAGGGAACTACTAATCCGACCCGCCCCACAGTTTTTTAAACCAACAATCTCGACTTTAATATTAAATTGAGAGGCGATCTGTAATAAATCTTCGGCTGTACCTTGACGACGATAACCGAAGTGAAAATCTTGACCAACACTGATCGATTTAGCCTGTAATTTTTCTACTAAAATCTGTTCGACAAAAGCCAAGGGAGTCAGGGAAGCTAATTCAGCCGAAAAAGGCAGTAAAACTAATTGTTTAACGCCTAAATTCTCTAAAACCTCCACCTTTTCCCCTAGAGGAGTTAATAATTGCCATTTTTCTCGCGTAAAAAATTCCCGCGGGTGGGGAGTAAAACTAACAACGGTGGGATAAGCGGGGCCATCCTGAAAAATTGGCTGTAGGACGGTTTGATGACCTAGGTGCAAACCATCAAAGTTACCAAGAGCGATCGCACAAGGGGCTAAAATACGGGTATTAGGGGAATCTACAATCCACACGCTGGCTCTAAGAACAGATACAAGAGAATAGTTCAAGCGATTAATCTTGAGTGTAGCCTTTTGATTCTATATCAATCGGGCGATCAAGCCAAAAAAACGCCCCCAATTACTTGGAGGCTTTTTCAGAAAAAATAACTGTCATTAACCTTCTGCTAATTTCAGATCCCGCAGCGCGCTAATATCCACTTGAATCGATGGCCCCATGGAGGAAGAAACGTAAACTGTGCGCCAGTAACGCCCCTTGGCCCCGGAAGGCCGGTTTCTGTCCACCGTTTCCTGTAAAGCTTTCAAATTAATCAACAAATCCTCGGCACTAAAAGAAGCTTTACCAAATTGAACGTGAACGATCCCGGTGCGATCAGCCCGGAATTCCAATTTACCCGCTTTAAACTCAGCGATTGCCCCCGTTAAATCCGTGGTTACGGTTCCCCCTTTCGGTGAGGGCATTAAACCCCGTGGACCGAGTTGACGACCTAATTTAGCCACTTTCGGCATCATATCGGGGGTGGCGATTAACACCTCGAAATCCATCATCCCCTTGGCGATTTCTTCGATTAATTCTTCCGAACCAACGATATCGGCCCCGGCGTTGTTCGCTTCCTGTACCTTTTCCCCGCGAGTAATGACCGCTACTCGCACCGTGCGTCCGGTTCCTTTGGGTAAACTTACCGTTGTCCGCAGTTGTTGGTCGGTATATTTAGGATCGATACCTAAACGAATATGAGCTTCGGCGGTTTCGTCGAATTTCGCCGTCGCTAATTCCTTTAATAATGTCAGTGCCTCTAATGGCTCGTAGGCTTTATTTTCTACCTTAGCCTGGGCATCTCGCAAACGTCGTGAAACTTTTTTTACCATCTGATTTGTTGCTCCTTGGGTAATAACGAAGCTTAACTTCTCCCCGAAATAAGATTTAGTCTGAGATCTTGACACCCATATTTCTGGCCGTTCCCGCCACAATATTCATGGCCGCTTCGATGTCGTTAGCGTTAAGATCGGGCATTTTAGTTTGGGCGATTTCGCGTAATTGGTCGCGGGTAATGGTGGCGACAAATTTCTTGTTAGGTTCGTTGGAACCTCTTTCCACGCCGGCTGCTTTGCGGATGAGAACGGAAGCGGGGGGAGTTTTGAGAACAAAGGTAAAACTCCGATCCTCAAAAACGGAGATTTCCACAGGGATGATCATCCCGGCCTGATCGGCGGTTTTAGCGTTGTAATCTTTACAAAACGCCATAATATTCACCCCGTGTTGACCCAAAGCAGGACCGACCGGAGGAGCAGGGTTAGCCTTACCAGCAGGTAAAGCTAGTTTAATAATTGCGACGACTTTTTTAGCCATGATTTAGTTTTGTTTTTCGACTTGATTAAATTCCAATTCGACCGGGGTATCCCGACCAAAAATGGAGAGCAGGGCCTTGAGTTTGCCGCGCTCGGGACTAACTTCGATCACTTCCCCTTCAAAGTCCTTAAATGGACCGGATAGGACTAAGATTTGATCGCCAACTTCCATATTGATTTTGACGACGGGTTCTTGAATCTGAGCTTGTTTGAAGATGCGATCGACTTCTGACATACTCAAGGGTAGCGGGGTGACGTGACCGCGGCCGCGTCCGTAGTGCCGTTTTTGTTCGGCCCCGACAAAGTTGATCACATGGGGGGTGTTTTTCACCACCTGCCAAGCGTCATCATCCATGATCATTCTGATCAGGACATAACCCGGGAAGACTTTTTCCTCACCGTGTTGCCGTGAACCATCCTTGCGGACTTTGACGGTGGCCGCTTGGGGAATCTGAACTTGCAGAATGCGATCTGCCACATCGAGGGTGTGGATGCGCTGCTCCAAATTGGCTTTGACCCGTTTCTCACAACCGGAAGCCACCTGCACGGCATACCAACGGGGTTTTTTCGGTAGGCCGCTAAGATTGAGTTCTTCGGGAAACTGCTCTTCTTCTAGATTCATGGGAACACCTTCCCCGCACCCCAGGCAAAGAATTTATCGATCAGATAGATGAGAGTGGCTACTAAAGTCACCATTAACATCACCGCCGCCGATTCACTCAAAAGTTGCTGACGGGAAGGCCAGACGACTTTGGCGAGTTCTTCTTTGGTTTCATTGACGAATTCCTTGACCTGAAAGGAGCTTCCCTCTTTCTTGTCGCTCGCGTCTTTTTCTAGGGTTTCTTTTTTGGCCACGATCGCTACTCCTTAAAATGATACTCAAGCTATCCTTAACTTATCATTTTCACCGGACAACCCACACTAACCCCCAGACATTTAGATCATGTCCTTTGCAATTATCGGCTTGGTGATTACCAAACGCGCCCTGGAGGACTTGAACCCCCGACATCAGGTTTTGGAGACCTGCGTTCTACCAACTGAACTAAGAGCGCCCATTCGCTAAACTATTTGGCTTTTTTAAGGCCTTTATTTATTATAGCGTAGTTGTTGGCGATTAAGCAACTTTCTTGGTTAGGCTGTCGCCGGAAATTTTTTAGAGGGGGCGATCGAAACGTTCTTGGACCCTGGTGGCTTTGCCAACCCGATCGCGCAGATAGTAGAGTTTCGCCCGGCGTACTTTACCACGACGGATGATCTTGATACTGGCAACCCGGGGCGAGTGGAGTAGGAAAACTCTTTCTACTCCCACACCCTGGAAGACTTTGCGTACTGTAATCGTTTCGTTGATACCGCCATGGCGTTTGGCGATGACAATACCCTCGTAGGGCTGAATCCGCTCTTTATCTCCTTCAACGATTCGCACCCCTACCCGGATCGTGTCACCGACATGGATAATGGGCAGATCGCTCTTGAGATACTCGGCTTCGATTGATTTGATAATCTCTTCCGTTTTCATCGGCTTTCGTAAAACTGACAATTTACTATCATACCATATTTTTTTAAGTACAGCCTTTCTCGTCTAAATGAAATATGCTCTAAACGGGATTAGGGACTTGCGCTTTGATAATGTATCTTTTGGGCGAACGCAGTTCGCCCCTACATTGTGGACAAAATCCGTTACTGTAGAAGTGCCAAGAACCTGCGCCCTCCGATCGCTCAAGTGTGCTGATCACCCTAAGTAGGGGGAAGTCCTTCGAGAGTCCCCGCAGCTAAGGGACTTACGCTTTGATAATATGCTATCTAGCTGGTCTGATTCTTCTACAGAGCGATTTTCTGGCTGGGATATTATTCCCAAGCAAGTCCCCCACGTCCAGCTTATAGTAGTAGCCAACAACCCCGACGAGCAAGCCATTTGCGCCCAATACCTGCGCCATAATCGCGTCAGATACTTTGCTTTGATCTAAGATTGAGTCAGCAATATCTAATTTGGAGTCTCAGGCAATGGAACCAATTTCTCTAATTATCACTGCGTTGGCTGCTGGTGCGGCGGCTGCTGCTAAGGATACGGCAGGAACAGCCGTTAAGGATGCTTATGAGAGTTTAAAAGCGTTGATTAAGAAGAAATTTGCAGAAAAAGGGAAAACAGATTCATCAACAATTTTAGATAAATACGAACAGAAACCTGAAAAAACGAAAGCTCTTTTGGAAGATGAGTTAGAAGAAGCGGGACTTAAAGAACTGAAGGAGGATGACGAAATTATTAAAGCAGCCCAAGAAGTAATGAAAAAAGAAGATCCAGAAGGGGCAAAAGAAGGTAAATATAATATAAATATTTCTGGTGGGGTTCAAAATGTTGTTGGTTCAAATCGAGGGACTGCAAGCCAAACAGTTACTTACAATCCTAAAAGCTCGTAGTTGCGCTTTAGCACCCAAACCTGATGAATGAGAATCAAGCCGGTAAAAATCTTAATATTGAAGGTGGGGTTCAAGCTGTCGCTGGTGAAAATCTAGGGACAGTCAATCAGTATATTAGCATCCAGAAATCTGAGATTGAAATTACCAATCAACCCTTAATTACGGGTTCACCTTATTTGGGTTTAAGGAAGTTTGAAGTAGATGATAAGGATAGGTTTTTTGGGCGAGATAATTGGATTGTTGAGTTAACTGATTATTTAAAGCAAAAGAATGTTTTATTGCTTTTAGGTGCGTCGGGAAGCGGTAAGTCTTCTCTCGTGCAAGCGGGTTTAATTCCTAAGTTAAAGGATAATTTGGGCGCAAATAAATTGGTTAATTTAACTTTTGTTCCTGATGTTAATCCCTTTGAGTCTTTTTATGGTTGTCTTTTGGCAAATAGATATAAACAATCCCAAGCGAAATTAGCACAAGCTGTTAAAGAAGAGACTTTAATTAATGTGGTTGAAGGATTAAAAAATAATTCTGATTTATGGTTTATTTTTATTGACCAATTTGAGGAGTTATTTACTCGTACACCGAAAACTGAAAGAGATATTTTCATTAAAAGTTTGATTAAATTAATTGAAAATAATAATAGTTTAGTTAAAATTGTGATGACGATGAGGGCGGATTTTTTAGATAAATTAAGTCCTTATCCCAGTTTAGGAAAAATCCATGATCAGTATAGCAAGATGTTAACAGATATGGATGAAAGTGAGTTAAGATTAGCTATTGCTGAACCGGCGGCGAGAAATGGGGTAATATTTGAAAAGGGATTAATTAATCAAATTGTTGCGGATTTTTATGAACAGGCTGGCTCTTTACCTCTGTTACAATATACGTTAGATTTATTGTGGCAAAAAAATCATATTCAAGAGCGGGTTTTAAATAATAAGATTTATCAAGAGATTGGTGGGGTAACGGGTGCGCTAGAAAAACAAGCGGATAAAATTTATAGTCAATTTAATGAACAGCAAAGGAAAGCAGCAGAGGAAATTTTTCTAGAGTTAATTAGTTTAGAAGGGAAAGAAGCGGTTAGCATAAGGGCGGATAAATCGAGTTTTGAACAGGAGGAAATGCAAGGGGAGGTTCTCTATCAATTGATAGATAATCGTCTTTTGGTGAGTAAGGGAGAAGACGGGAAAGCAACGGTTGAGGTGGCACATGAGGAGTTAATTCGTTCTTGGAAAGTGTTACAGGATTTAATTCGAGAAAAAGAGGAGATAATTGTTCTGAGAAGTCGTTTATATGCTGATGCTAAACAGTGGGATGATTTACAGAAGCAAGATGCAGTAAAAGCGAGTAGTGAGCTTTGGGGAGGTTCTAAACTGACAAGGATTGTCAATCTTATCAAAGAAAAATCACTTTCTAATTTAGATGATGTAGCCGTAAAATTTATTAAAGCTAGTTATCACTATCAAAAGCAACGAGAAAAAATCGAAGCAGAAAGAAAACGGCGCGAAGTTGATACAGAACTTAGTTTAGCAAATTCTCTCAGTGGTTATTCTTTGCATCTCTTTAATGAAGAGGGAAAAGAATTAGATGCTATTGTTGAAGCGATTAAGGCAGGAAAAATTTTGCAGAAACACAACGCAAGCAACACGAAGGTAATTGATGCTTTGCAGAAGATTCTGGTTGAAGGAAGGGAATCTAATCGCTTAGTAGGGCATAATGGCAGTGTCAATAGTGTGAGTTTTAGCTCCGACGGCAAGACTTTGGTGAGCGGTAGTTGGGACAAGACTATCAAACTCTGGAATGTAGAAACAGGC
>NZ_JADBUP010000098.1:0-3646 GCF_020245605.1 Microcystis sp. M061S2
AAATATAGCGGCGGCTTTGGTTATGCTTCCTCCATTCTCTACATAATCAATTACTTTTTTTCTCAAGTCTAGGCTATAGGACATTTTTCTGTATGGGTTGCTTGTTTCTCCTTATTTTACCCTATTTTTTACTTGTATCAGACTTATTTGAAATGGCTATAACATCTGAAAGTGCAATTCCTTTCTCCGAGAGGGATTGCGCTTTGAAATGATCAACTAAGTCTGTCATTACTTTTGAAAAATGATATAACATTCCCAACAAAATAACCGAGGAAACCTTTAAAAAGACCGACCGAGAAGAAGAGATGGTAAGTTGTCAAAGTGCAGAAGATATGTTTGATAAACTTGGCATCTATATCTGGCACTGAGAGCCGCGATCGCCTTTGATATAATAGGATTAAAGATGCTGCCTGCGATCTAAAAGTCATGACACAAGAAGAAATCAAAGCAATTATCCGCCAAGAAATACCCGAAATTCCCCAAGATAGGGAAATGCGGGACGATTACGACAGTGGTGTTGGTGCTTTGGGAGCGATATGGGGAAAGCACTCGGAGGAATCTTTCGGCGATGCTCTGAAAGCAATTTTAGAAGAGTCTTTCGGAGTGCAGGTGATTAATGTTACTGAATATGATGACGAAGGCGAAGTCTTTGGCAGGCCAGACCAGATAGAATTGGATTTGTTAATCAAAAATGGACTGTTGATAATTGGCGAAATCCAATCCTCTATAAGTAAAAGTACAATTTTATCAGCAGCGACACCAACAAGAATCCAACTGCAAGATAGTTATTTCACTGACGGTAGATTTCAAGGCGCAGGAAATAGCTAAAAATTTAGGAATAGAAGTTTATAGTTCTGCAAGAGATGTAGAAGTCAGTTAATAAAAGGAAGGTTAAGGAAGATAAATAGTACAAGGAAATTATCAGGTGATCGCTAATTGACAAAAAGGACAATATTTGTTAATATTAAGGTTGACCAATGTATATCATTAATAAAACTGCTAGAAATGTCCCCTATTTTATATGATTCTGATTTTGACTTGTGGATTGAGCAGACAATTCAACAATTAAAAGATCGTCAATTTGAACGACTAGACGTTGAACACTTAATTGAGGAATTACAAGACTTGGGCAAGTCAGAAAAAAGAGCCTTAGAAAGTAACTTAATGGTGTTGTTGGCTCATTTACTCAAGCTCAAGATACAAGGCGATGCGCCTGAGACTATGACAGGCAGTTGGTATGATTCAATCAACGAACACCGGCAGCGAGTTCAAAAAAGCTTACGAGATACTCCATCTCTCAATCCCTATCTGTCAACAGCAGTTTCCTCAGTCTATCCAGACGCTCGCCAGCTGGCAATTAGAGATGGAAAAAAAGCTAAATTTGGCGTTCGCATACCATTAGAAAATGAGTATCCAATCACCTGTCCTTTTTCAATTGAGCAGCTCTTGGATGATGATTTCTACTTAAATGAGTCTTAGCCTAGAATTGTGATGTAACATATAGTAATACCCTCAACCATTGACAACAGGTAGCTGAACAAGGGGCTTAAGCCCCCTGCCTGTTCACGACTCATTTAGAATTGCTATAGCCAGTCAATTAAAGTAACATTTGCCTGAAAGAGGGCAAAAAATCTAGGAAATCTAAATAACTAAACCCAAAATATAGGACATAAATATGGAAACTCTGACGCTTAGTCAACCGATGCAGTTAACTGCATTACCCACGCAAGATGAACTTCCCTGCGATGATGGAGTACCCATGGAAACTCAAAGGCATAAATGGCAGATGGATCTGTTAATAGACACTATATCACCTTGGCTAGACCAACGAGAAGATGGTTATGCCAGTGGCAATATGTTTGTCTATTTCAGTACAGCACAACTAAAAAATCAAGACTTCAAAGGACCTGATTTTTTTGCCGTCTTAAGTGTACCAAAAGGGGAGCGAAAAAGTTGGGTTACTTGGGAGGAGGGAAAAGCCCCCGATGTAGTGATTGAACTACTCTCAGAAAGTACCGACCAAATAGACAAAACCGAGAAAAAACAGATTTATCAAGATAAGTTACGAGTCCCTGAATATTTCTGGTACGATCCTTTTAACCCTGAAGATTTTGCCGAATTTGTCTTGGTTGATGGTGTATATGAACCGCGGCAACCCAACGAGAAAGGATGGCTAATCAGTGGTCGTTTGGGATTAGCTTTAGTTCGTTGGCAGGGAGAATATAGAGGGGTAACAACCGTCTGGATTCGCTGGGCAACTTTAGATGGAATGTTGTTACCAACCCCGCGAGAGTTGGCTGAGGAAGCACAACAGAAAGCTGAGGAAGCACAACAGAAAGCTGAGCAAGCACAACAGAAAGCTGAGGAAGCACAACAGAAAGCTGAGGAAGCACAACAGAAAGCTGAGGAAGCACAACAGAAAGCTGAGGAAGCCGAAGAAAAAGCCGAGCGATTGGCGGCTAAACTCAGGGAATTGGGGATTAATCCCGAAAGTCTCTAACTTCCTCTGGGCGGATTTTGGTAAGACTCCCCCAGTGGGGTAGTTCATTTTTGAATCGGCATTTTCACCAATGGAGAACGAGGAATTGACGACTGTTCCGATTTATTGTGCATCAAGGCTTGCGGCGTTCAGGGGTCTAAAATTGACATGAATGCCATATTATCTTGCTAAACTAAACACCAAACTAGCAACATTCCCCCCATGTACCAGAGAACGCCGTCCCTTCCACCCAAAGAAATGTTACCAACCATGTACGACCTCCCCAGCGAAAACCTGGAGGAACCTGGCTTGCCTGACGAATTTCATCTCTTCCAACCCGAATTATTGCGCCAGACCTTTCGACCTTCTAACTATCCTGCCGAACAAATATTTATCGCCAGCGATCTAAATCTCTACTACGACCCCTACCATCCCCAATGGTACAAGCGGCCAGACTGGTTTGCCGCTTTGGGAGTCTCGCGGCTGTACCAAGGAGAGGAATTGCGCCTGAGTTATGTGATTTGGCAGGAAGAAATTGTTCCCTTCATCGCCATCGAATTACTCTCTCCTGGAACGGAAGCAGAAGATTTAGGGCGTACCGTGCGGGGAATCAACCAACCTCCCACCAAGTGGGAAGTTTACGAACGAATTTTAGGCATTCCCTACTACGTGGTGTTTGATCGCTACAGCAACCAATTGCAGGCATTTACCTTAAAATCAGGAAAATATCAGCCTTTAAGACTAGAAAACCAGCAGTTGTGGCTAGAGGAAGTACAATTGGGATTGGGACTTTGGGCAGGAAATTGTCAAGGCATTGAGCGGTTGTGGCTGCGCTGGTACGGACGAGACGGCAATTGGATACTGACTCCTACCGAGCAGGAAGCTCAACGCGCCGAGCAGGAAGCCCAACGCGCCGAGCAGGAAGCTCAACGCGCAGAAAGAGAACGGCAGCGGGTTCTAGAACTAGAAGCTTTGTTGGCTCGTTACCAGGAACAATTCGGGCAGTTAAATTGAGAAAATAATGAATAGACCTCGACCTAATATTATCTCAAGACCAAAAGTCTTTCTAGTTAAGGAATCTACCCGAATAAAAATTATTTTAATTGCCTCATATTTTTTAAGTAAAATTGAATTAGCAACGATAGATATACATTCCAGCTATCGAAC
>NZ_JADBUP010000099.1:0-65795 GCF_020245605.1 Microcystis sp. M061S2
GAACATTCCCGCCACCGCAGCCCTGTTAATTTTTGCGTTAATCTTCTCTGTGGTTTGATTGCTTACTGTCACCAGCCGAAAAAACCCTCCTTGAAGATGGAATGGGCTTTACCCCCCGCTGCTTAACCCGAACTGGGGTTTGATACCATAACCAACCGCGGTGGTCGGGAATAATTTCTTGATAGCATTGATTTTGGTCTAACGCCCAACCTCGCAGGGAAGTGGCATCAAAGGGATTATAAACGAAGTATTGGGAACAGCGAAAAGTCCGCTCATAGAGGTCTTTTTTGGTAGTTAAATCGATTTTTGCGGTGCTTTCTGACATTAATTCCACGATCACATCGGGATAACGTCCGTTTTCGTTCCAAACCACCCATCCTTGTCGTTTATAACTACCATCGATAATCTTTATTAGAGTTCTTGCATAATTAATTTTCGAGAGTTCATTATAACTAGCCTAGACATTAGTAGCTTTGAATCGGCGATAACCTGTGTGCGCTGGTATAGTTATCGCCAGTTGGATGAAGTATGAGGGGATTTGGCATCATCCCCAGAGCACAGACTACTGTTCCCCACAAATAGCCTTAACAGTGCTGTCTTTTCACTGTTTACTGATCACTGAAAAAAGCTCCCCACTTCCCCAACACTGAATAATAGGTTCCCATCTCAGTGATCTGTGCTACCATGCGGGGTAAATTCAAGCGATCTCCAGACACCTATGAGCAAGGTTCTCGTGTTGAATGCCTCCTACGAACCGCTAAATATTACCAGTTGGCGGCGAGCGATCGTTTTATTGTTGAAAGGAAAAGCTGAATCCCTAGAACATAACGGAAAAGTGGTTTGTCGTGACTTACCCCTACCTTCTGTTATCCGTCTTAGGCAATACGTCCGTGTTCCCTACAAGGAAATTCCTTTAACCCGTCGTAATATTCTGGAACGAGACCATCACACCTGTCAATACTGTCTCTACCGAGGTGAACAATTAACCATCGATCATGTGATTCCCCGTTCTCGCGGAGGGGGTGATACCTGGGAGAATTTAGTGGCGGCTTGTGTGCGTTGTAATGTGCATAAGGGCAATCGTACACCAAAAGAGGCCAATATGTCCCTACGCGCCCAGCCGCGTCGTCCCTACAGCAGTCTCCACTTTGAGCTATTAAAGCACACCAGGGAGAATCACAATCAGGAATGGCGTAAATATGTCATCGGCATTTAGGGTGAAAAGGGCATGGTGAAACCAAGACCAAAATTGATTCCCATGCCATTATTATTAGTCTGGGTGCGAGGATTGGCAACTCCCGTGCCTAGATAAACCGCACAACCGCGACAGGGGGTATTGACTCGGTAGCGCACCGCCATGGGATCATTGGGATCAGTGATAGTTACTCCCTGATGGTTTAAATCTTTAATTAGATTGGTAACGGGTTTGAAAAAATCGGCGCTGGGGGGTTGACTTGGTTGCAGTTCTAGGGTTTGTTCTTGGGAAGCAAGAACGATTTCCGAAGCGATAATTAGCAGCACAGAGGTAGTTAAGCCAAATAAACCCAGATTATTTTTGATCTTCATTTTTTTTTATCACCGAGAGATTGTTAATTTCTTCTGGTGAGAATTCTAGCGTTTTCTCACCAGAAAGGAACCTAATCAGTAAAAAAATTTACTGATTTCTACCATACTTATAATAAGCGGCACAAGCACCTTCACTAGAAACCATACAAGTGCCGATGGGATGTTCGGGAGTACAAGCAGTCCCAAATACTTTACATTCCCAGGGTTTTAAAACACCTTTAAGAATTTCGCCACACTGACAAGCTTTGTGATCTTTAACGCGCTGATTGGGTAAAGTAAATTTCTTCTCCGCATCAAAATTACTGTACTCATCTCGCAGTTTTAAACCTCCTTGAGCGATTTCTCCTAAACCTCGCCATTCAAACTGATCCCGCAGTTCAAAAACTTGGTCGATTGCCGATAAAGCGACTCTATTTCCTTGATTTTGTACCACTCGATCATACTGATTTTCGATCTCACATCTCTGCTCATCTAATTGTTTTAATACCATCCAAATTGATTGGAGAATATCCAAAGGTTCAAACCCAGAAACTACCACAGGTTTATGATATTCTTGGGCAATAACTTGATAGGGTTCTGTGCCAATTACCATGCTAACATGACCAGGACCAACAAAACCGTCTAACTGTAAATCTGGGTTATCTAACAAAGCTTTCAGAGCGGGAATAATCACCACATGATTAGAAAATAAACTAAAATTAGTGATACCATCTCTTTGGGCTTCTAAAACAGTTAAAGCTGTGCTAGGAACGGTTGTTTCAAAACCTAATGCTAGAAATATTACTTCTTTATCGAGATTTTCTCTGGCAATTTTTAAGGCATCGCGAGGAGAATAAACCATGCGAATATCATCACCTTTTGCTCGTGCTTGTAGCAGACTTAAATGGGAACCGGGGACACGCATAGTATCGCCAAAAGTTGTCAGAATTACGTTCGGTTGTTTTGCGAGAAAAATTGCATCATCTAAACGACCTCGCGGCATCACACAAACGGGACATCCAGGACCGTGAATTAATTCGATAGTTTCGGGAAGTATTGCCTCGATACCGTATCTAAAAATTGAGTGGGTATGACCTCCACAAACCTCCATAATTTTAGTAACTTTTTCCCGCTTTTCAGAGATTCTTATCGATAATTGTTCAATTTGTTGAATTAATCCTGCCGCTTTAACTGGATCACGAAATTCATCAACGTATTTCATAACAAGCTTTCTCTCTATAAGTGGTTGGACAAAAGTAAAGTTAATTGTGGAGCCGGTCGTCGGTTGTCAGTAATAATTGCCGTAATTTACATTTCTTAAGATAGACAACAGAATTAATTTATGGGTGACTACTTAAGAACATTAATTATGATTAAATTCTTCCTCTAATTTCGATAATTGTGTTAATAAATTTAGGGTTTCTTGAGCCTCATCTTCATCAATTCGATTCATGGCAAAACCCACATGAACTAATACCCAATCCCCTACACAAGTATTAGCAGGATGGTCTTCATCAACAATGCAAGTGATATTTACTTCTCTTTTTACACCCCCCACATCGACGAGAGCGAGATGATGGTTTTCATCAATAATTGCTGTAATTTGTCCTGGTATGCCTAAACACATAGTTTTTACCTTGAAAAATCTAGTTTTTGTTAATTATGGTCCGATTTTTTGGGTAGAGATTGCAGTAATATCAACTGAGAATCAGGTCATACTTCATCCCTCTAAGAAAGGCTATACAGTCAAAGGTTATCCTTTTTACTTTTTCCTTTCCTCTTTCCCCTTTTTACTCGGTCTTACCTGCCATTCTGGACTATTGCCCTCAAGAACAGCTTTTTTTCCCGTATCTTTTTTAAGATTTCCCCTGTCCCGGACCGTGGACAATATCCCAGCAAGGGTAAAACTTTTGTATTAGGGACTACATCGCTTTACTAAATTGTCCGTCAAAAGTTGATAGAGGAGCCTAGTCTCATAAAATAGCAAGCGACACAGCCCATCCTTACCCAATGCCTTAAAACTTGGTAACTCTTTCTTTTTTTCGATTCTTTGACCATTTTCCTGGTCGTAAGGTGATTTCTGATCAAGAAGATACCTGATAGATTAAAATAGGGGAAATGGCGAGTAGAAAAGAAAAAAATGGTGTCTATGCCAGAAGATACAGCCTTAACCCCCTCTCAAATCGAAGACTTACGTTTTGCAGCTAAAAAGATGACGGGGGCTTCTCGGCGAGCCTTTCAAGGGAGGATTTGTCAAAAGTATTTTGAAGGAAATGCCAGAAAAACGGAAAAAATCTTGGGTTGGGGGCGAAGAGCAGTCCAATTGGGATTAGAAGAACAAAGAAGCGGCATAATATGTGTTGGGCGACATTCAACTCATAGTGGAGCGAAAAAATGGAAGAGAAACAAACCGAAGCTTCCGAGTCTTTAAGAAAAATAGCCGAGTCATACGCACAACAAAATCCAACATTTAATAACCCCATTGCTTATACTCGACATGAGTGGAAAAGGTCAATAAAGTTGAAGTTAGTCAAGTTTAATTAGTGGAATTTATCTGCTAATATTTGTCTTTTATTTACTTGTCAAAAAACCATCATTAGAACTTGAAAATAAAGTTAGGTTAGCGGAAGGTGTTCGCTAACTATTTTCCCCTTATTTTTTAAGTTGATTAGATTAGGTAAACTCTTTGTCAGAAATCACCTTATGATTTTTATTTTGTTAGCCATTATTCTTCCTTTATTTTGTCAAGAATGTCTCAGAAGAACAAAATCGCTTTAATTTTCATTGAATTGGGATTAATTAGCGCTATTGCTTTAAGCTTAGTTCTTCCAGAGGAGAAATTAATCCTTGCTTTATCTTTGCCTAGTGCTTTAGTCGGAGCGGGGTTAGCTCAATGGTCATCTTCTTCTAAGGACAATCAATGACTTTATGGCAAAGGGTGGCGAGCCGGTGGTCAAAAAGGACCACGATGGAATTATTAGGGTCGTTGTCAGTTTAAAAATTAATTGATCGCCATCGGAGTGATCGATTTTTTGGGGGGGGTATCTAGAATGATAAAATAGGTGAAGTTCAAAGCATCATTCATTAGCTATGACCACAACCTACAAAGTAGAAATTTCTCATTTAGGAAAAATACAAACGATCGAAGTTAGGAAAGATCAAACTATACTACAGGCGGCCTACGATGCGGGGATTGACTTACCCAGTTCTTGCAATGCGGGCGTATGTACTACCTGCGCCGCTCAACTTTCCCAGGGTAGCGTTGAACAAGGTGAGGGCATGGGATTATCCCCCGACCTGCAAAAAGAAGGCTATGCTTTGTTATGTGTGGCCTATCCTCGCTCGGATATTAAACTGGAATCTAGCAAGGAAGAAGTAGTTTATCAACGTCAATTCGGAAAACCCTAGGCCAAACTGGGGTTAAGATGAGAAATTTTCGGGGGTTTCCCCCCAAAAAACCAGATTTTGAGCCAATAGAACCGGCAAACCCTAACTGATAGCCGAATGCTGACTACTAAGGGAGAACTTTTCCTCTCTACCCTTAAGGGCTGCTTTCATGAAACCATAAAAGAGAGGATGAGCTTTATTGGGACGAGAGCGAAATTCAGGGTGAAATTGGGTAGCAATAAAGAAAGGATGTTTTGGTAGTTCGATAATTTCCACCAAACGACCATCAGGAGAAGTGCCACTCACCAGATAACCGGTCTCGAAAAAGAGACTACGATAGGCATTATTGAACTCGTAACGGTGACGATGGCGCTCATAGATAACCTCTTGACCGTAGAGGGAGAAAGCCAGACTATCGGGATTTAAACGGCAGGGATAGAGACCTAAGCGCATTGTTCCCCCTAAATCCACCACATCTGCCTGTTCTGGCAGTAAATTAATCACCGGATTGGGTGTATCCTCTTCAAATTCGGAACTATTGGCCCTTTCTAATCGGGCCACATTGCGACCCCATTCGATAATCGAACACTGCATCCCTAAACAGAGACCCAAGAAAGGAATATTATTGACCCTAGCATACTCGATCGCCTTAATTTTGCCATCCACACCCCTAATACCAAAACCACCTGGTACCACAATACCGTCAACACCGCTTAAATGAGCTTCGGCCGAATCGTTATCCACATCTTCGGCACTTACCCAACGCAATTCTATCTCGCTATTAAGGGCAATGGCAGCGTGTTTGAGGGCCTCCACCACCGAGAGATAAGCATCCCCCAACTGCACATATTTACCGACGATAGCTATCTCTAATTTTTGACCGGGGGATTGCATCTGTCGGATGAGATTTTCCCACTCCTCCAGATGGGGGTATCGGGGACCGAGGTTTAATAATTCTAGGGTTTGTTGCGCTAATCCCTCTTTTTCCAGATTGAGGGGAACTTCGTAGATACTGCTGGCATCCTGAGCAGTAATCACCGATTCCACCGGCACATCACAGAAAGCTGAGAGTTTTTCTTTTAACCCCGGTTGTAGGGGTAGATGACAACGACAGACTAACACATCCGGTTGAATACCGATCGATCTTAATTCCTTGACCGAGTGTTGCGTCGGTTTCGTTTTCATCTCCTTCGCGGCCGGAATCCAAGGAATTAGGGTAACGTGCATATAAACCACGTTATTTCGACCCACATCCTTCCTAAATTGCCTAATTGCTTCTAAAAAGGGCAAAGATTCGATATCCCCCACCGTACCACCAATTTCTGTGATGACAATATCGGGGTTGGTATCTTTGGCCACCCGGAGAATCCTTTCCTTGATTTCGTTGGTAATATGGGGAATTACCTGCACGGTTCCCCCCATATAAGCACCACGGCGCTCTTTATTCAATACCGCTTGATAAATCGAGCCAGTAGTCACACTATTGAGACGGGAGAGTTCCGTATCGGTAAAACGTTCGTAGTGGCCAAGGTCGAGGTCGGTTTCGGCCCCATCATCGGTGACAAATACCTCTCCGTGTTGAAAAGGACTCATCGTACCCGGATCCACGTTGATATAGGGGTCTAATTTCAGAATTGAGACGGAATAATCCCGACTTTTCAACAATCTTCCCAAACTAGCGGCGACAATTCCTTTCCCAATACTGGAGACGACTCCCCCAGTGACAAAGACAAATTTACTCATAAAATTTTTCCTGCGATCGATTATACCTAGCAAGGGGTGAGAGTTTTCGGGATGCGGTTGACCCTGAGAGAAGCCGAAGGGCGGTGTCATTTTCCCAGATTTCATTATAACCGGAGGATCTATACCCCGATCCTCGTTTTAGCTCCCTCTCGAAAATCTATTGCACCACAGCCTTTAGTCACCTTCATCCCAATCATCTAAATTTTCCGCTACAATCGAGAGTACTAAGACTCAGGCAATTGTAAAGTAATATTAATGATAGATTTTAATACCCTCGCTGAATTTTCCCGCAACTATTGCGTCTCGATTTGTGCCTTTTTAGTACCCGCTAACTTAGTAACCACCGTTTTAACAGTTCTTTTTCTCTATTTCGGTCGTCCTACCCGTCAAATCTTCCCCATTGCTTCCCTAGCTTTGTTGTTCGCTATCACCATGTTTCTCCACGTCGCCACCTGGTTGATGATTGGTGTGGTTATGGCCCCCACTTTTATCCTCTTTGGACTGGGTTTAACCTGTTTTCTGATCAATCTTCAAGCCATCAGCGATCGCCAAAGCTTGGAACAGTTATTACACACCGGGGTTAATCGTCTGGCACGCTCATTCAACTAAAGAAAAGCGCCGAGACTTCCCACTCCACCATGAAGATAACCGCTAGATCTGGCTGAATTTTTTTCAGCCAAAGACTTGACAAACTCCAAAATTTCTGCTAACCTTGTAGTATAATGGGAATCCGTGTCGGCCTACGAACGCTCTTTTTAACTCTTTCTTAAGAATAAAAATTTTAACCCGAATTGCCGGTAGTAGCTAAACTAAGAGCAGTACCACGGGAAACGGTGATTATGGAAGTTATTTGCACGCGTCCCCACTGTCCGAGACCGCGTAATCAGTGCCTAGACCTAGACGATAGCAATCGCTTAACCTCGATCGAGCAGAAATATTGTACTACTTGCGGGATGCCATTAATTTTAGGGGGACGTTATTTGCCAGAACGTCTATTGGGACAAGGAGGATTTGGGTCGGCATTTTTAGCAGTAGATCGTTATAGTCCCAAAAAAGCTAAATGTGTACTCAAACAATTTCAACCCTCCGGTAATTTAAGTCCCCAAGCTTTAGAAAAAGCGAAAAATTTATTTTTTCAAGAAGCGCACGTTTTAGAAGATTTAGGACGAGAACATCCTCAAATACCCGATCTCTATGCTTTTTTCCCTTTAAAAGTCAAGAATCAATTAACGGGAGAAGAAGAGCAATTTTTCTATCTAGCCCAGGAATATATCGACGGTAAAAACTTAGAAGAAATTCTCCAACAGCAACAAAAACCCTTTCAAGAAAGTGAAGTTAAAAACATTCTCAAAGAATTACTTCTTATCCTCAAATTTATCCATGAAAATGGTTCCATTCACCGGGATATAAAACCATCTAACATCATGCTATCCAAAAATGGCCGCCTCTATTTACTCGATTTTGGGGCAGTAAAACAGGCTACTAATAATCCCAATAATACACAAGAGAAATCCACAACAATTTACTCAGCTGGATTTGCTCCTCCCGAACAACAATTAGGCAATCAGGTATCAGCAGCCACAGATTTATATGCCCTAGCAGCTACCTGTGTTATACTCTTAACTAATCGTGATCCTGATGATATATACGATCCGCAAAAACAGGTCTGGAATTGGCAAAATTATGCCCCTAATATCAGTGCAGATTTAGCCCAAGTATTCAATAAAATGTTACTAGCAAATCCCCAGGATAGATTTCAATCCTGTGGAGAAGTTTTAACCGCTTTAAATCCTCCTCCCCCACCTTCCCCAATTCCCCCATCTTCCCCATCTTCTCCAGTGATGAGAAAAACTTCCCGCTTTTCTCTTGGGGAAACTTTCGCTAATGCTGCCTTTACAGGGTTTGAGGGGACATTATTAGTAATTGCCTTCAATAGTTTAGTCCCCTCGGTAGGAATTGTCATCGCCTTTATGATCTTAGGTGGCTTAGTTTTGGCATTATTTAAAAAAGTAATTGAAGGGAAAGATATACCAATTATCGCAGCAATTACCCTCACCCTCCTCTTCTTTCTTTCGCGACTGCAAGGAAGCCTAAATTTTCCTGAAATTGCTATCATTGCCGTGATGGCTGCCATCGGGGCCATTGCTATTACCGCCTTTTTCCGGTTAATATATCAGATAATTTTGCGATTATTTTAAAACCCTAAAAGTTGCAAAATTATCATCACTACCGCCGGTAATCGTGCCACCGAGGTCTAAAATAGTTTGCAGATAGTCGAGGATTTCCTGAGAAATTAACTCTCCCGGCATCAAAACGGGAATACCGGGGGGATAGGGACAGATAACATCGGCACTAAGACGATCGAGGGCATTTTTCCGGGATACTATCTCTGTAGGGGCAAAAAAAGCCTTTCTAGGAGAAATAGCCAGATTTCCCGTGACTGGAGCAGGAGTCAGGGCTAAACTGGTAGAGGAAGGGGATTGAAGGGATTGAAAAGCAGTAATGAGGCGATTAATGTGTTCGCGATGGTTGCCGATGGAGATAATAAAAGTAATTTGGCTTAAAGTCGGTAATTCTGCGGTGACGGCGTATTTTTCTCGCAAAATATCGTCTATTTCGTAACCAGTTAAGCCAAAATCTTTGACGATTACCGTTAAACGAGTGCGATCGAACCAGTGACAACCCGGGATAGAATGGGGAAAGTCTAAAACAGAGATATTAGGGATTTTATTGAGTTCTTTTCGGGCCGAAGCGGCTAAATCGAGGGTTTTAGTCAGTAAATCTAGTCCTTGCGTCGCCATTTGCTTTCTAGCACTATCAAGGGAAGCGAGAAGCAAATAACTAGGGCTAGTGGTTTGAACTAATTGTAAGGCTCGATCGACTTTTTCGGAACTAATGCGATCGCTTTTTAAGTGTAACATCGATGCTTGAGTTAAGGCCCCTAAAACCTTATGGGTGGACTGAATAGCCATATCAGCGCCGAGAGACAGGGCAGCCGGAGGTAAATCGGGATGAAAGGCAAAATGCGCCCCGTGAGCCTCATCGACGAGCAGCGGGATAGAATAATGATCGGTAATCTGGGCGATAGTTTTTAAGTCACAGCAAACCCCTTGATAGGTGGGAGAGACTACCATCACCGCTTTAGCGTCGGGATGGAGTTTCAGGGCATTTTCGAGGGATTGGGGGGTTATATTTAAATTTAGATCGATAGTGGGATTATATTCGGGATTGATAAAGATAGGCTGCGCCCCAGAGAGAATTAAGCCCGAAATTGCCGATTTATGAATATTTCTCGCCAAAATAATTTTATCTCCCTCGCCGCAAGTGGCTAAAATCGCCGCAATAATGCCACAACTGGAGCCATTGACTAAAAACCAGCTTTTATCTGCCCCAAATGTCTCGGCTGCTAAAATTTGCGCTTCTTTAATCACCCCCGTCGGGGCAAACAAATTATCAAGGTCGGGTAATTCGGGTAAATCGGCTTTAAAGACGCTTTTTCCCAGTAAATTACTTAAATCTTCCCCGATTCCTTCCCCCTGCTTATGCCCTGGTGCGTAAAATGGTACATCTAAACTATTGACTTTTTTTTGCAGTTGTGCTAATAGGGGAGCGGATTCTGGCGAAGGCATTTTGGGAAGGAATTATGAATTATGAATTATGAATTATGAAGTGGGGGGCGAGGAGGCCAGGAGCAGGGAGAATAAATAAAAGCTGATACTAAATCCGGTTATTAAAAACTGATTATTTATTCTCCGTTTTGCATGAGTGCATGAGTAGAAAACGGGTTTCTCCGAGAAACCCGTTTTCTGTGCGTTACTCAACGGATTTAGTATGACTCTCCAAAAGGAAAACTTCCTACCTCACCATTAAGATAACTGCTCTAACATCTCTAGGGACATTTAAGGCTTTTTGGTCCCTATGTCCTGGCAACGGTCAGACTTTTGGCTTGTTGGTTCCCATCGAGAAATTAACCGAAAATCCCGACCATATTAAGCGGATTTCGCCGATAGCATATCTCTAAAAGAACGCCATCCTAAGTCTGATATAGCAAGGGATAGCTTACGGTTTTAATCATTCCTGATGTGTTTAAATCTTCTAGAACTATCGTAGTGAAAAAGCCCTAGAAATCTGGCAATCTTCATCGATTCCAATTAGGCGAGCGATTCTCCCACTTCTAAGAGGGGACAAAAGGGAAAATAGGGAGAAACCGTCCAACGATAGAATTTTTTGCTGCTGGTGGACTGAAGATTAAAACGCAGGGAAACAAAGGGGAAAAAGGGAGATACGGAACAATTCCAACTGAAAGCCGGCTTAGAAGTGGTATTATCGCCCTGCAAAGACCAAGCAGGGTATTGAAAAACCTCGCGGACGAGGGATTTTCCTTCATCGGTAACTTGGGCGCAGCTGCGACTAATGCCCGAAACCAAACAGAGACTATTACTGACACAATTGTCATTAGAAGCCACGATCAGCAGCTCTTCCCCGGTGGTGGTTAGTTCAAAAGCGATAAAATCTCCAGCTTGCCAACGACTAAGGACTTGTCCCTGGGCATTCTGGTAGATAGCGCTGCAGTTTTCGGGATCGAGAAGACGATTACTATCGGGATCTAAGTAACCGCAAACCTTGCCCATCAGAAGGGTTCCATCCTGAAACCCATACACCCAATCAAAGGTATCGATGTTAGCGGCCCCTTGATTGCTTTTGTTGACCAATAGTAATCGATCGTTGACCACGGTTATTAATTCTCAATCAAACTAAGCTTCCCTTAATAACAAAGGTATCACTAAATACTAATTTCCCAAGGAAAAGATTTATTAAGTTTAACTTCTCGTCCCTCTGGGAGAGTGGACTGGTCAGCTTAAATCAAGGCCAAAACCTGCTATCTTATGGGGAGACAAAAATTATCTAGATATTGTTTTAGCGAGTGGTAGTAAGGGCATGGCGTACAAGCGGGTATTATTAAAACTGAGTGGGGAGGCCCTGATGGGCAATCTCGGCTATGGGATCGACCCGATGGTGGTTTCCGCTATCGCCCAGGAAATCTCCGAAGTGGTTGCTCAAGGCATCCAATTGGCGATCGTGGTCGGTGGGGGCAATATTTTTCGGGGGGTGAAAGCCGCCTCGGCCGGCATGGATCGGGCCACGGCCGATTATATTGGTATGATAGCAACAGTCATGAACGCCATGACCTTGCAGGATGCCCTAGAACGAGCGCAAGTACCGACTAGGGTATTAACGGCGATTGCGATGCAGGAATTAGCTGAACCCTACATCCGCCGGCGAGCAATCCGTCATCTGGAAAAAGGTCGGGTGGTGGTTTTCGGTGCGGGATCGGGTAATCCTTTCTTTACCACCGATACCACGGCAGCCCTACGCGCTGCCGAAATTGATGCGGAAGTGGTGTTTAAAGCGACGAAAGTGGATGGGGTTTATGATTCCGATCCCTCTCACAATCCTAACGCGCGACGCTTTCAAAGTCTCACCTACGGTCATGTGCTGACCCATGATCTGCGGGTGATGGACGGGACTGCGATCGCTCTGTGCAAGGAAAATAATATCCCGATAGTCGTTTTCGATCTGTCGGTAGCAGGTAATATTGTTCGCGCTGTCAAAGGTGAACCCGTTGGAACATTGGTAGGAGGATTCTGTGAAGTTAGCTGAAGTTCAAGACCATATGCAGAAAACCGTCGAATCAACCCAGAGAGCTTTTAATACGATTCGTACCGGCCGGGCAAATGCTTCTCTTTTAGATCGGATCGTGGTGGAGTATTATGGCATGGAAACTCCCCTCAAGTCCCTGGCGACGATTAGCACTCCCGACGCAACCACGATCGCTATTCAACCCTTCGATCGTACCAGTATGGGGGCGATCGAAAAGGCGATTTCTCTCTCAGACGTGGGTTTAACCCCCAGTAATGACGGTCAGACCATTCGTTTGAATATCCCTCCCCTCACTAGCGATCGCCGCAAGGAATTGGTCAAACTAGCGGCGAAATTGGCCGAAGAGGGAAAGGTGGCTGTCCGCAATATTCGCCGGGATGCGATCGATGCTATCCGTAAACAGGAGAAAAGTCACGAGATTTCTGAGGATGAATCCAGGGATTTACAGGATCAAGTGCAGAAATCCACCGATAAATTTATCGCCAAAATCGAGGATTTATTAACGACAAAAGAAAAAGATATCATGACGGTTTAAGTTTTTTTCTCCTCAGGGATAGAACAGGCTTTTTGTCTGTTCTATTTAGGTTTTTATCTCTATTTAAAAGGTATAGAGGAGTGAGAAGGTTTGGGGATGAAGTCTTTCAGTATTGCGGCATCTCAGGTTATCGAAAATTCTGGTTTAAAACCCCCTAGTTTTATGATGGGGTAGTGTGCTTTTGCTTACACTGATTTTTGATTTTTGGGAGTCATATAAGACAAGACAGTAATTCCTGGTAAAGGTCATCGAGCAAAGAATTTATAGATTAGTAAGAAAGAGTCCATTTTTCTCTAAAAATAGGAAAAACTCATCTTGCTTAAAAAAATATTCGGGAAATTATGAAAATGAAACGCTATCAACTTCTTCAAGAAAAACGAGAGAATATTATAAAAATTGCTCGAAAACATGGAGCATTTAATATTCTAATATTTGGATCAGTTGCCAGAGGAGAAGACGGTAATGACAGTGATATTGACTTTTTAGTAGAAATGGAACAAGGGCGCAACTTATTAGATAGAATTGGTTTAATTCAAGACTTAGAAGATTATTTAGGCTGTAAGGTTGATGTGGCTACTATTAACAGTTTACGAGATTGTTTTCGGGAAAGAATCATGAAAGAGGTGATTCCTTTATGAATGATGACTTAATTTATTTAGGTGATATTTTAGACAGAATTGAACGAATCGAATCTTATACACAGGAGGGAAAAGACAGATTCTATCAATCTTTATTAATTCAAGATGCTGTGATTCGCTGTTTTGAAGTCATTGGAGAAGCTGTTAAACAACTCTCTCCTGAGATTAGAAAAAAATATCCTGAAATTACTTGGCGTAAAATTGCAGGGTTTCGAGATATTTTAATCCATAGCTACACGGGAATCAATGTAGATGAAGTTTGGGGAGTTGTTAAAGATAATTTACCTAAATTAAAACAACAAATTCAGCAAATTATTGCTAATGAAAATAATTAAAATCAGTTGACAACATGGAGGTAATATCTAAGCGATTAGGCATTTTTTGGGTCAAGCATCAAACCCATTCAGCCACTATCCTTAAAAAGATAGCGTGGTGAGGATGTCAAAGAATGATCAAAAATAGCAGCGGTTGCCCCCTAGTTCTATAATCAGATCACGGCTAATTTGATTGGCTATCGATCCTATTCATGTCTATCTCCCCACCCCGTTCAGGTTACACTTTACCGGTTTTTGCCTGTGCCAGTGCGATCGCATCTCTCCAGCATCTCCACGGCGAAAATGAGCTAAATTCCGTTACTTTTAATCTTTTAGAACCGCCAGAAGCCGTTACAATTGCCATCGAACAAGTTGCCCGACTCAACCCCGATGCTGCCCTAGCCATCACCCGCAGCGATCCGGGGGATAATTTAGATTTAACTAGAAATACCCCTATATGGGCGTTAGTAGAAAGAAAAACGGGTAATCAAGAGATAGAGATTCAAGGCGGCGAAGGAATCGGCCTACAGGTTGATAATAGCGGAAAATCAGCTATTTATAGTTATGCCCAGCGTCTGCTGCAAGAAAACCTCAGACCCCTCTTACTGCCCCAAGAAAGCATCAAAGTGACGATTATCCTGCCGGAAGGCAAAAAATTGGCCACAAGGACTTCTAACGCCGCTTTTGGCGTGGTAGAGGGATTATCTTTGTTGGGTACCACTGGCATTTCCCAACCCCTGAGCGCCCCCGGACAGTTGGAAATCTTTCGCGAGCAATTAAAAATTTTATCTCTTCGTTTTGATCGCTTGGTGTTTTGTATCGGGGAAAATGGCTTAGATTTAGCCCCTCAAATGGGTATTAATCCTGATATTTTGGTAAAAACAGCCAATTGGATCGGGCCGATGTTATTAGAGGCACAATTACAGGGAATCTCTGAAATTCTTTTGTTTGGTTATCACGGTAAATTAATTAAACTTGCCGGGGGAATCTTTCAGACTCACCATCATCTCGCCGATGGTCGTCGGGAAATTCTCACCGCCTACGCCGCTAAAATGGGTTTAGCTACCCCCCATCTCCAGCAAATTTTTGACAGTAGCACCAGCGAAAACGGTCTGGAATATCTGCGTCAATTAGACCGGCAAACGGGAGATAATTGGGTGGAACGCATCTATGGAGAAATGGCTAATACTATCGATCGCCGTTGCCAAGAATACGTTTATAACCACAGTAACGGTCATCTTGGGGTCGGTTGTATTTTATTCGATCGCTCTCGTTCTTTGATCAGCAAAAGCGAAAATGGCCTTAAATTTTTGCAAAATCTACAAGTTACCCCCCAGTGACCGTGCTATGATCGTGGGAATATTTAGTCTTAAAAAATGAAACTAATAAGGCTAGACTATTGTAGCTTATTTTCAGAACAATAGCCGATTTAGTTTACAAATCTTTAACCTTTTCCTGCCAGTTTCTTTTTTTGATCGCAGTGACAACTCAAACCCCCCTTCCCACCCCCCAAGAGACTTTGCCCTCAGAGTCCTTCACTAATAGCCTTAATCGTCAAATAATCATCATTCTTGACTTTGGCTCCCAGTATTCTGAATTAATCGCCCGCAGAATCCGGGAAACGAACGTTTACTCCGAAGTTCTCTCCTATCGTACCAGTGCCGAACAATTGGCCCAAATCAACCCGAAAGGAATAATTCTTTCGGGCGGTCCCAATTCCGTCTATGATCCTGGAGCGCCCCACTGTGATCCCGAAATTTGGAATTTAGGTGTACCCGTCCTCGGAGTTTGCTACGGGATGCAGTTGATGGTACAGCAGTTAGGGGGCAGGGTAGAACGGGCAAAACGGGCCGAATACGGCAAAGCATCCCTATTTATCAACGATCCTACCGATTTATTAACCAATGTCGAGGACGGTTCCACCGCTTGGATGAGTCACGGGGATTCCTGCGTGGAATTGCCTGCGGGTTTTGAAATTCTCGCTCATACCGATAATACCGATTGTGCGGCCATTGCCGATCACCAGAAAAAACTCTTTGGAGTGCAGTTTCACCCGGAAGTTGTCCATTCTGTGGGAGGAATCGCCTTAATTCGCAATTTCGTCTATCATATCTGCAAATGCGAACCCACTTGGACCACGGAAGCTTTTGTCGAGGAATCGATCCGAGAAATTAGGGCAAAAGTGGGCGATAAGCGAGTTTTATTGGCTTTATCCGGCGGTGTGGACTCCTCTACCTTAGCATTCCTGTTGCATCGAGCGATCGGTGATCAACTAACCTGTATGTTTATCGATCAGGGATTCATGCGTAAGGGTGAACCAGAACGATTAATGCAGATATTTAACGAGCAATTCCATATCGGAGTCCAGTATGTCAACGCTAGAAAACGATTTTTAGCGCAAGTTGCCGGTGTCACCGATCCCGAAGAAAAGCGCCGTCGTATCGGCCATGAATTTATTCAGGTGTTTGAAGAAGAATCAAATCGTTTGGGACCCTTTGATTATCTGGCCCAAGGAACTTTATATCCCGATGTGATTGAGTCGGCCGATAGTAATGTGGATCCCAAAACCGGGGAAAGAGTCGCGGTTAAAATTAAAAGTCATCATAACGTTGGTGGACTGCCGAAAAATCTCCGGTTTAAATTAGTCGAAC
Organism: Microcystis sp. M061S2; assembly: GCF_020245605.1. Classification (NCBI taxonomy): domain Bacteria; kingdom Bacillati; phylum Cyanobacteriota; class Cyanophyceae; order Chroococcales; family Microcystaceae; genus Microcystis; species Microcystis sp. M061S2. Next base: position 16,475 of record NZ_JADBUP010000099.1, read on the forward strand.
CCCTGCGAAAATTATTTAAGGATGAGGTGAGAAAATTAGGTCGATCGATCGGTCTTCCGGAAGAAATTGTTCGTCGTCAACCTTTCCCCGGCCCTGGTTTAGCAATTCGCATTTTAGGGGAAGTCACCGCAGATAAATTAAATATTTTGCGCGATGCAGATTGGGTAGTGCGCGACGAGATTAATAAGCAGGGAATGTATCACGATTTCTGGCAAGCTTTCGCGGTTTTATTGCCTGTCCGCAGTGTGGGAGTAATGGGAGATCAACGCACCTACGCTTATCCTATTGTCCTACGTTTAGTCAGCAGTGAAGACGGAATGACTGCCGATTGGTCGCGGGTTCCCTATGATTTATTGGAGACAATTTCTAATCGCATTGTCAATGAAGTTAAGGGAGTTAACCGCGTGGTTTATGATATTACTTCTAAGCCGCCCGGAACTATAGAATGGGAGTAGTATTTAATTATTGATTGATTGTTATTCCCGTCCAAATACTGGGGCGGGATTTTTTATAAGCTATTACTATTGAAGTAAAGATAATTGAACAAATGATCCAAAAATTGATGAAAAAGAATTGCTCAAATAATTGCTTAATAATATAGCACAATTGCCTTTATTTACCAGACTGTTAATAAAACGTAAAGCCTTAATTTTATCAGAAATACAGTATAATAAAAGGCAGACAATAGAGAGCTAATCATCAAAGTGAAACATAGACCAATTGCGATCGATTTATTTGCCGGCTGCGGTGGGATGTCCCTTGGTCTAGAAGCGGCGGGATTTGATATTGCTGTAGCGGTGGAGTTTGATGCAGTCCATTCCTTGGTTCATCATTTTAACTTTCCCTATTGTCAAACTATTTGCCGGGATATAGCCAAAGTAACAAGTAGAGAAATATGGGAATTATTAAAACTAAAAGGCTATGCCACCGATGTTAGTTTAATTGCTGGTGGTCCCCCCTGCCAAGGTTTTTCACTGATTGGTAAACGACAAATAGATGATCCTAGAAATTCTCTAGTATTTGAATATCTGCGAATTGTAGGGGAAATTAAACCCAAGTATTTTATTTTTGAAAATGTCCCCGGCATGGCTACGGGTAAACATAAACAATTTTTAGAGGAGTTAATTTCTGAATTTGAAGCTATTGGCTATACAATCAATCAGCCAATTAAAATCCTCGATGCCAGTGAATACGGCGCACCACAAAAGCGCAGAAGATTAATCTTAATTGGTAGTCGAAAAGACGTGACGATGGCTAAATATCCTTTGACAAAGACCGTCGATTTAAACTCAGCCAAAAAATCAGCTTTTACCAGCGTCTATGATGCGATTTCAGATTTAGAATTAATACCGGCTTTTATCGATACTGATTTAGGCATACTCGCATCAAAATTAGATTATAGTGGTAAGAGAAAAAAATATTCAGTGCAGCCAAAAGATATTTTTAAACTTTGCCATCAAAGAACAGTAGATACAAAAATCTATGGACATATAGGCTCAGTTCATACCCAAAGATCAATTGATAGATTTATCGTAACCGAACCGGGTACAGTGGAACCAAAAAGTCGCTTTTTCAAGCTTTCTCCTACTGGTTTATGTAACACTCTCCGGGCCGGAACTAATAGTGACAAAGGGGCCTATACTGCTCCTAGACCCATTCACTATTCTATTCCTCGTTGTATTACTGTACGAGAAGCCGCCAGATTACATACATTCCCCGATTGGTTTCAGTTTCACCGCACAATATGGCATGGTTTTCGTGAGATTGGTAACGCAGTTATTCCGCTATTATCGAAAGAACTTGGCTCTTCTGTGATGGTAGCAATGAATATTAATCCAGCCAATTTCAACCGAGTTATTTTAGAAAAAATGCCCGAAGACTTATTGCTATATAATGTGTCTCAGGCATCAAACTATTGGGGAATACCTGACGATGTTATCCCTAAAAGAAAACGTCTCATTTGAGGTTATAATGGAAGCGAGATACGACCAAATCATCGCCCATATTTTTCACAATAACTACACGAAAGGCTCAAGACGAGTAGGTTTCAATAGAAATGAACTTGTCTCAGCAAGTAACGCTCTCGGATTTGATAGAATTAAAAATCTTGGAGATATACCATATTCGTTTAGATTCAGTCGGAGTGGATAATTATTGGTTCAGGCGTTGGACTATACGAGTTTAGGTTGGCATCTCCTGCCAAAATAATTCCGACAAATAATAGACAAAAAATAAAAATACCAGATACAACCCCAGAGATTGTCAAGAAATATGCGCCTGGAACAGATGAACAGGCTTTATTGACAAAGGTACGATACAACAGATTGATAGATATTTTTTCAGGTTTAACTTGTTATTCAATACAAAATCATTTAAGAACAACGGTGGAAAATATTGGACAAATTGAAATAGATGAGATTTATGTTGGCGTAAGTAAAAAGGGGGCGCACTATGTAATTCCTTGTCAGGCAAAATCGCCTGGAGATAAATTTGGAATTGTACAGGTAATGCAGGATATTGAGTTCTGTAAACAAAGATACCCTCATGCTTTATGCAAACCAATAGCACTGCAATTTCTGTCTGAAATCGATCTGGCAATACTTGAGCTTGTTGTAGAAGATGATGATAATGTTTTTCGTCTCTCAGTTGTTGATGAAAAGCATTACCAGCTTACAAACAAAGATGGAATTTCTGACCTAGAAATCACTTCTTATTGTCAGCAAGAGTGAATCTACAGCGTTTATCGAAGTAAATATATTACTTTTTCTTATTCGGGAACCGTCCACCAATCGTAATCATAGCAACGATTTCCATATCTGGGGATTTTTACCAGTCAAGAACCTGATTAGCTGTGCAGTTTTTCGCTTTTTCCCACTGCACCGCTTTAGTTGGTTTTCTGACTTCTGTTTCCCCGCAACCTCAAATACCAGGATAAATGTAAAGATTTATTAAAATATAGTCTAGGATACAACGTTTGTGGCGGGGTGGTGTGTATCCTTTTATATTGGGAAATGTGGTAGAGCGTCCCAACCCTGATCGCAAAAACCGCCACAAACGACTCCCAACTGTATCTGTCCCTTTTAGAGCACCAAATAATCGTGGAGACTTGCTATGACTGCAACACCTGCTCAAAACACACAATCTTCGTCAGCCACTTGCTTGAAAAAACCAGATTTTCGTAGGGAAACTCGCTTAGGATTAGTACTTTATGGTGGGGTTTCTCTAGCAGTTTACATGAATGGTGTTTGTCGAGAATTTTATAACGCAACAAGGGGTCGGGGGATTTATAAATTAATTAAAGCACTGACAGATTCAGATATTGTTGTTGATATTGTATCGGGAACTTCAGCGGGAGGAATTAATGGAGTTCTCTTGAGCTATGCAGTTGCTAATAGCTACGAAAAAATTGTAGTTGACTTTAAAGAATTTGGAGATATTTGGCGAGAAAGTGGGGATATAAATAAATTACTGCGTCCGATCAAAAAAGAAAATAATCAGACCAATGTCAACTCTCTTTTAAACGGCGAGGGATACTATCAGGAAGAACTTTTTAAAGCTTTTGAAAAAGCTGGAAATAACCAACAATCTGCTCCTGATGGAGAATGGTATTCAGAGTTTAACGAATTAGATTTGTTTATCACTGGCACTGATGTTTTAGGAAGAATCTATAAAACCTTTGACAACACTGGAAAAGTCATCGAAATCAAAGATAATCGTTGCGTTTTTCATCTTAAATATCGAGAAGATCAAGATTTTGGAGATCCTTTTTCTACGACAGATAAAGATACTCAACAAGCCTTAGCTAAACTCTGTCGAATCACCTCTTGTTTTCCCCTGGCTTTTCCCGTAGTACCTGTCGAAATCAAGTCTGATAATAAGGTAGATAACCAACTACAAGAATGGGGAAAGCTTTTGAGAAATCGCATCCTTCCGCAAGAACCTCCAAAAGAGGGATATAAAATCTATTTTGTTGATGGGGGAGTTCTAGATAATCGTCCTTTTAGTTATACCACTGAAGCCATTTATTATCGTACAGCAGATCGTCCTGTCAATCGTCAATTATTTTATCTCGATCCCAATCCGGAAAGCTTTGTTGACAGTACCAAATTTAAAGAAATGGAGCAACCTACTGTTTGGGAAGTCATCACGGGTTCTCTAATCGGTTTACCCAGCTATGAAAGTATTGGCAAAGATCTTCAACAAATCAAAGGTATTAACGACAAAATTCGTCGCTATAATTTGTTATTAAAAAGTGTTGATGAAGAAGTATCTGAACAAACAACAGAAGCCAAAAATCGTTATTGGAGGTGTCGTTTAGTCAGTTTAAGAGATAGTGTTCTCTCCGTAATTTTTGACAATCAATATTTTGTTGGAAAAGAACAAGAACAGGAAGAACTATTAGAAAAAAGTGCCAGTTTATTGACCCAATTTATTAATAATTCTGAGGAAATTAAAAAGCGAGAGGAAACTTTAAACTCCCTAGCTCAAGATGTTGAAAATCTAGATATTCAATATGCTATTAGAAAACATAACTTTCTCTTGTCCCAAATTTACTCTCTGATATCTGATGCTATTACTAAAGATACAGATGATATTACCAAATATACAGAGTTGAAAAATTTAGCCAATAAAATCACTTGGCTGCTAGAGTTGCTCAAAGTCATTGATCAGGTTATCAAAGAAGTGATAAAATCCGAACCTGTTCGCCAAAAATTTTATCAACTCATTACAGAAGATGAAGAGGACAATAATCAACAATCTGTAAATTTGAAGCGCAAAAAAATATATGATTATCTATTGACGTTGTTGCGTCTTATCTTAGATAGTCAAGATTTAGCCGATGTCACCGTAGAAAATCTCAAAGAGCTAAATTTTGACAAAATCCATTCTATCGGGGACAATTTACGGAAGAAGGTTAAAGATGTAGCTCTAGATCAAGATTGGGAAGCATTAACTATAACCAAAGGTGAAACAATATTAGAAAAAATAGAACAAGCTTCGGCGAAGTTGTTAACTGAACAATCGGAGAATGTAGAACCAGCAATTGGCAAATTTGAGAAATTTCAGCTAATTGATCAAGTAATATATCCCTATCAATATTTGTCCGATGTCCAAAACAACAGTCCAATTAAACTTGTTCGTATTTCTCCCAATGATGCTGATAAAGGATTTGGCAAAGATAAGGGACTTGAAGAAAAATTAGCTGGAGATCAATTTCGTGCTTTTGGAGGCTTTTTTAAGAAATCTTGGCGTTCTAATGATATACTTTGGGGACGGTTAGATGGAGTCAACCGTATTGTTGATGGGTTATTAACTTCAGAATCCTTAAAAGCCTTCTCTGGAGTTGTAAGTCGCCAAATTAAACTAGAACAATTCTCAGGAACTCAGGAAGAGAAAATTCAAGAATACGTCAAGCGACTTGTTGATGAATCTTTTCCCACAGAAACACAAACAGAAAAAAATGAGCTAATTCAAGACTTAATTAAATTTGCTCAACCTAATACAACCCTTGCAAAAGAAGAATTAGAAGAATTCTTAAATAAGCTTGTCAGTTTAGGACATAGTGCTATTCTTAAGGAAAATTTAGGGAATGTATTCAAAGACGCAATTTCTGAACAATTGGAATGGAATCAACAAAAAATTGACTCAACTCCTGAGCCAAACTACAAATATGTTGGTGGCTATTTTGACAAAGCAGTAACTCCCTTAGCTGCTGCAGAACTTGCTCAACGTTTCCTGGAAGATTTAAAAGGGAAAGAAAAAGAATACTTCCTGGGTGAATATGGAGTTGGTTCAGAAACAATAGTGAAAGATATACCTTCTAATATTCTCAAAAGTTTAGGCACTCGGTCAGCGATAATTTTGAGTGATATCATAGAATCTAGTAAGACTGGTAAACGACTGCTTAGACTTCAATCTTATCAGCTTCTCAAACAAATTCTGAATATATACTATTTCCTGTCCCAAAGAAGTAGTCCAAGCAGCTATAAAACACAAGCCTCTCCCCTCATCTCTGCTTTGAAATCATTGCTTCTTTTTATTATTGGATTTGGAGTAATAGCCTATCTACTAAATGTATTACCAAGATGGGCTGTGTTGACCATTGCAACCTTAGCATTACTCTGGATAATAAAAAGCTTATTGGGACTATTATTCGGGAAGACCTCTAAATAACCGCTGGCAGCTGTGCCAAGGAAAAATCAAAGTCCTGTAGGAGTTGCCATGGGGGAGAGAATCTGGTTATTAAAAAGTGATTATCTATTCCCTCTTTTGCATGAGTGCCTGTTGCATGAGCGCCTCTCCTCACTTACTATCTTACTATCATTTTTATTATTCAGGAACCGTCCACCAAGCAAGAGCAAAAGCTTGTTCTTTCTCGTTAACTTGTTGACGATATTGAACCCGAATTTTATAGTTTCCAGAGATGGGTACAGGACAAAACATATGCTCTAAACTATCACTATCACTCAGGGAAGCACAGGTGTATTTAGCATTATTATCCTCTTGGGCAGGTAAAAGATAAACATCTAAATTATTCAGGCCGCGATCCCGGAAACTTTCATCGAGATCATAGAGATTATTGCGATTAGTATCGATTAGTTCTACCAAACGATCCCAAGCCAAAGTTATCGAAACAAAACTATTAGCTTTTAAGGGCTTCTCTAGGGCATAATCTTGATAACTATTAGCGGTAACTGTAGCGTAATCCCAACCAATAGGAGGAATAGATTCTGCGGCAGACCATTGACCATTACTAAACTGTTGGTAGGCGCGAAAAGTGTTAAGATGTCCCGTCCCCATCTGCATATCTAAAGGAATTTTCGGGTCTTTATAAGCATCGGACTCTAACCAAGTTTTTTGGTCCTTAGTTAAGACTGTCCGTCTCATACCTAACCGTAACCCATCCCCCGTATCTTTAATTTTATCGGCAGCATTAAGCATCACTGCTTTCATCACTTGATGATGACGAGAATCGAGACTCCAATGGGGATTTTTTTGATTAATTTGTTGATCGCCGTATTCTTGTAAAAGCGCCACGGATGCTGTAATATGAGGAGCGGCGAAACTGGTGCCACTAACAGTATTTAATTTACCTTTGAGATCATAAAGCTCTATTTTATTGCCGGGGGCAACTAAATTAATTGACCGTCGCAAACCATCATTAATTTCCCGTTTAATTACACTGCGGCCAATACCCACCGGTAAAGCACTAATATTAGCAAAATCAACTTTAGTAAATTTTCCTTCTCTTTTCGCTGTATAAGCGGTAGTAATGCCGTTAAAATGATCGGTGGGAATGGGAATTCCTCCCTTACCTTGATTACCAGCAATTACATAAAGAACATCATCAACTCGCGATGACCAATCAACACATTGAGTTAATAAAGCTTGACCATCTAATTTTGGTTCCTGTCGCTGATCTCTTTGCAAAGATTCCCCAAAACTAAAGTTAATCGCCCGCACATCACCGCTATTTTGTCGGGCAATATTTTGACTAGCAAGACATTCTTCCGGTTGTCCGCCGCGTCGCAAAGAACCCACCGCCCCCGAATATAATCTCGCTTTTGGGGCCACTCCGGGGATTTTTTTATCATCACTGACCATCACCGTTGCCACCATAGCGGCGTGATTATCTAGATAGGTGTTGGGTTTGGCAATTTGATCGCGAAAAAAAACACCGGCTAATTTATAGGGAGGTCGCCAAGCTGCCACTTTATCATAACCGAACTGAGCCGGTCGGCCGATTTCCACTTGACCGATGGCAATTTTTCGCCCTAATAAATTATAGGGTTCCGCCCGCAGGCGATCGGCATAAATTCCCTGTTCACCGATGGAATTAGAAAGAACTAGGGAAGGAAGGAGAATTATCGTTACTACTAACCCGACGACAAACCAAAACCCTCTTTTCATCATCAGCAATCCTGCGGCAGTAAGGTGATATCGATCCATTCTAAGACAGAAATCTCAGAAAATACCTAAATCTCTTTTTTTTGCTAGGTGGGATGGTAATAAAAAGCCACTGCCAAGATTAAATAGGTGGCTAGTAATAAGGTTCCATCTAACCAATTGGAACGACCGGTAAAGCTGATTAAATTAGTGACAATCACCGCTACAATTAAAGCGACAACGTTAAAGGGATTAAAATTTAAATCCATCGGTTGCTGCCAAAATTGACCGATAAAAACTAATAAAGGTGCCACGAATAAAGCCACCAATAAACTATCACCCATCGCCACGGAAACCGTTAAATCCATCTGATTTTTTAGGGCTAATTGAGTGACGGTAACTATTCCAGAAACATCGCTAATTAAAGGAATGAAAATCACCCCGATAAAGAGAGGAGTGAGATTAAATCCTTCCATCACCGATTCCACTACATTAACAAATAAATCCGACTCATAAGCTACAGCTACAGTGGAAGTAAGCAGCACAAGTAACCAAATCCAGACTTGAGCTTTTTCTTCCTCACTAACCTGATTGTCGGGGGTATTTTCGTTACTTAATCCCACTTCGTAGAGATAGCTATGGGTTTTGAGGGAAAATAATAAAGTTAACCCGTAAACTATTAATAAAACCGTAGCGGTGACTAGGGAAAGACTGAGAATATCGGCAACTTCCACCACCTTAGAAGTATATATTACCAAAGTTGGTAAAGCGATCGCTATTACTGCTAAAGTCATGGAAGAACCATTTACCCGCGCTAAAATCGGTTTAAATTCTTGCTCTTTGTAGCGAATTCCTCCCGTGAGCATTCCCATGCCCATAAATAATAATAAATCACTGAGAATACTGCCGGTAATACTGGCTTGTACGATGTCCACCAAGCCTTTTTTTAGGGCAATTAAGGCAATAACTAAAGTGGTAGTATTGCCGAAGATAGCATTAACTAATCCTCCCAAAGTTGGCCCGGTGACTACGGCAACTCTTTCCACAGCCGTACTTAACCAAATTGACAGGGGAATGATCGATAAAGCGGCAGTGATAAAAATAGCTTGATCTCCCCAATTAAGACGACCAGCGATCACCGATAGAGGAATAAATAATAGGAAAGCAAAGGAGACAATTTTTCTTAAATTCATGGGTTATTAATGGCGATTTCTCCCACCATTCCCGCCTCGGCATGACCTGGAATAGTACAGATTAATTTATACTTACCGGTTTTGAGAGGAACTATCACCCATTCTGCCTGTGCATTAGGTTTTAATTCTAGTTCGTGAATCGCCCCTTTAATCTCCACTTTTCCCGCTTCAACTTTCTGGGTCCAACTAGCATCGGCGAAGTCTTTAGCGGTAAAATAATGTTTAGTGGGACTGGGATTATCGAGAATTAATTTGTATTTTTGTCCGGCAATAAAGTCTAATTGACTAGGAAAGAATTTTAATTCTCCTTGCCCGGAGCCTAGACTAATTTTAACTTCTAGAGGGGCGGAGCCGGCGAAGGCCGGAAAAGTCACTAACCAACAACTAATTAAAACTATTACTACTGCCACAAATTTTTGATAGATATACTTGGCAGCGAAGTAGGGATTAGAATTCATTTTGCTCCTCCAGCTTATAATAGAGAAAATCTGGCGGCTTTTAAGTAGCTAGACACAATCAATTACACATATCTAACTACTTCTTGCCTTTTGCCTATCCTAACCAAGAAATTAATTTTGCACGACTACTTAGGATAACTTTACAACAAGTGGTGATTCTGACCGGCTCTCTTCCCTTCTATCCCTTAAAAGTCCCTTGGCCATGGTTAAAACCTCGGGACTTCTAGCCACTGTCATTTAAATCGACAAAACTAATCTAAGCTATCGGGAGAATGGGGATAAAGTTGTTCTGCTTCCGGACAATCTTCCGAGACATTAATATCAGGATTCGTCCGCGACACCGAGGCCAGTTTTCTGCTCACCGCACCAATACTTTCTAAACGCACCATTTCTTCCCAAGAAGAAATTTCGTCTTCTTCTTCTGTTTCGTAGCGAATGGTGACGAGATCGCTTTCTAGATCGACAATACGAGCATTATCAATCCATCTTTGCTGATCGCGCAAGAAAATGCAGACTTCCTGACCATCCATACAGAATTGATAAATCTTGCGGTGTAACATAAATTGCTCCTAAACAGCTTCTTTTGTTGAATTCAACTAACGGGAAGTGACAAAATGCCAATCTCAGCAATAGCTCAAAAATTCCCGTGGATAACACAAAAGGGAGAAAAATTCCGCTAGTAGTGGCAAGAATGGGTAAGAAAAGTCAGGTTTCCGGTTTGGGGCTACGTTCTTCAAAGACATCGATTCGATTAATAGACGGCCTCGGCGATCACTAAAAAATCGCCCTTATAGAGTCATTGTTACATAAATTTTCACCTGATAACAGCATCTGTGGATGGAATGGGGAGATGGGGAGATGGGGAGATGGGGGAATTTCAACTAAAACCCTAAAACTCCAACACCTAACACCGATGCTGATTTAAAATAGCCATCATCTTTTGGGCCACCGCTGCTGTTTGTTCGAGCATGGCAAAATGACCACAACCGGATAACTCAATCACGTTGCCGCCAGTTTCAAACAAGGGATGAAAACTCGCCAGATGGTTAACGTACTTAACTTCCATAATCGTATCCTCTTTCCCCGCCAGAAAATAGACCGGCTGCGCGAGACGGGAGACAATCTGTGGTAAGAGATGAACTTCGCTGATAGTGGTGGTTTCCAAAAGTGACCCTAGGGCCGCTTGGTAATCGGCCCGGACAAAATCAATCACTCGCTGTTTGCCCCATTTTTTACTTAGGGGTTGCTTGACCATCATCCGCGAGAATAAAACATCAATCAAGGGAACACCGGGCAACCAAGGCGGTCTTCTCTGTAAAATCTGTCTTCCGGCTTCCCGAAATCGCTCAAATTCCTCCTTTAGATAGATGCCACCGCCGGCATTCATACAGATTACCCCTTTAATGCGTTCAGGACAGATATCCGCGGCCCACAAAGCAACACTACCACCGAGGGAATGACCAACTAACCAAGCAGCATCGAGGTTTAAGCGGTTAAGAAGGGTAATAACGTCTTGGGAGTAGGATTCAAGGTTATAACTGCTAGGAGGACTGTTAGAGGTGATGTTTTGGGAGTCGCCAAAGCCCCGGAGATCATAAACTAGACAGGGATAATCTGGGGAGAGAATATCTACCAAAGGCTGCCAGTAGTGACGACTCAGCAGCCAACCGTGTATAAAGACTAGAACCGGTTTATCCCCTCGGGGCGAAAATAACTCGTAACTGTGGGATACTCCCGATATGTCGATGGTAGGCATATAATCAATCTCAACCTAAGTTAAACCGTTGATAGGGGTTACTAGGGAAACTTCTAGAGAAAAATAGGTGTATTTAGCCTTGTTTACAGAGCAGAATCAGGGAAGCTTGGGATATTCCCCTGATAGCTGATGACTAACCGCTATAGACAATTTCAAAAGCTTCTACTTAAAGTATAAAACACTGGAGATACCTCTCTAAAATAGGATAAAAACCCTAGACCAGGATTCATCTATGAAATGCGATCGCTTTTTGACTCTTTCCCTAGTGTTAAGTCTGGGATTAGTTTTTCCCCCTTCTTTACCCGCTCAAAATCCCCCCGCTACCACCTTTCAACCGGGTCCTTGGCAACCTGTTGCTAGGGTGAATATGAGTCGTCCCGTGCAGATCAAAATTATCAATCAAACCGATATTGACCTCAATTATGACCTATCGGCCAATATTAATTCCTCTCCCCAATTATTATCTCCAGGTGCGGAGACAACCCTAAGAGGTTTGGTAATTCCAGCATATATTCTGATTAATCGGGCTAATGCCGCCGCGGATCGCTATTCTTCTAGTTTAATCTATGCCGTAGAGGTCAATGATGATAATTTAGTCACGATTACTGTCACCAAAGTTCCGGGGAGTACCCCCGGTTATACCACCTTTAACATCAATCAACAGGGTGCTATTTATATTTACTAGCTCTAGCTTAGGGCGATCAGGCCACAATTATATTATCGCGATCGAGATTTATTCGAGATCGATCGACAATTGTAACGTTTTAGTCAATTAACGGTAATTTCCGCCCCACGGAGGTTAAATTAATAGGAGTATAACTCGTAAATTAGCCTACAAAAGGTTAAAAAATCTCCTACAAACCTGGCGAGGACAAGCATGAATACAATCACTAATTTTTTAGCTAGTGCTATTGTCGGTGGTTGGATTATGACTATGGCAGTTTTTGCTATCCAAAATATCCAACCAGTTTCTTTAAAGTTTCTACAATTTGAGTCAATTAAGGTACCCATCGGCATTTTATTGGCTTTTTCTTTGGGAATAGGATTTTTTATCGCCGCAATTATTCCCGCTTTTTTCAGAAAGTCGAAAAAATCTCCTCGCAGTCGCTTTTCTTCCCCAGAATCGGGGTTAGACGAGTTTGATTTTTAAATAGGACTGTCTGAATAATAGCAAATCCGTTTTTAATAGTCTGGTTAACTCCCAAGCGAACTTTAAAAACCCACTTCCCACTTCCCACAGCCTAGGGTTATAAAGGGAAGATTTGAGCGAAATTTTCAGAAATAGTTTTAGCTTTCAATTCACTGACGAAATTTTTACGAGGAGCTGCCGTCGCTCCGAATACAGTAACTATTTGGTAATCTCCTAAATCAGCAATCCACACAGGAGAAGGTTTAGCTCCACCACTGACTTTACCACAGAGATTACCATCATATTCTCTTTGACCATTTTTACTGGTAATTTTCAAAGTATCACTGTGAAGAATCGCTAAAGCATGGGGTTTACCTCTTTGTTCATTTCCTGCACAGACAAAAATTTGACAGTTACTATCGGCTGCATCAATCCATTGATTTTGTGAAACTTGATCTACTGTTCTGAGATTATTAGTATTGATATTGGTTTCACTAATGTTATCCAAAATACCATAAAAATCTCGCAATCTTTGCTGAAATTGTTGTTTAAAACCCTGCAGATCATTGGGAATTGCCCAAAAATCTTCTTCACTGTCAATATACAATGTCGAACCACGAAACCAGGGGGCGTGTTCACGACTTTTGCGAGAATAACTAGGTCGTCTTGCACCTTGACCAATACCACCCATATCAGCTAAAAACCAAGTCAAATGTTTAGCTAATTTTTTGACAGCTTCTTCTTTATCTTTTGGGGTTTCAGAAGATAAAGATAAAACTAAAGTTCCCTGTTGTTCACCACAGGGATCATTTTTACCCTGAGCATTGGTTCGAGGTTCTTTTTGGCTAACTTTACCATCAAGAATATTCACTTGTAGATAACCGTATTTTTTAGGATTAATACCGCCAAATAATTCAGATTCAATGTTTTGAACTTCGTTAATAGGTAAAACTCCAGATGCCAAAACACGAAACCAGTATCGCAGCATCGATTTAAAGGCTGTCGGACGAACTTCTGCGACGGGTGCGCTCCGCATTTGCCATTCATTGCGTCGCTCATTCCATTGCCATTGGGTGAATCGTTGATAACCATGAATTAATTGACCTTCTAGCTCGAAATCCAAGCGATAAAACCCCGAATCATGGCTATTTTTATTTTTATTATTATCAGAATGACTCTTATCATTAATTTGTTTTAATTCACCGTAACCACTATTTACTTGTGAACCTATGCCAAGCTGTAAACCTTTTTTAAGCCATTGTTTTACCTGTTCCAGTATCTTTTCATCCCCACAGTTACTAGCTAAACGTAAACCAATTAAAAAAGTGGGTTCTTTGAGAGATAAAAAAGGATTAGGGTTAGGAGAATATTGCGTAGAATCATCTTTCCATGACCAAATATTATTAGCGATGTCCATTTCTAATCCACCATTTTTAGTCGGTAAAGGATAGGCATCAAAAAAGATAACTTTACCCGTTTTATTTTTTTTCTCTTTGGCGTTTATATCACCAAAATAGAGAGTGGTTTTTTCCGCAGCTTCTTTCCATTCCAGATTATTTTCCGCCATGATTTCTCGGATGGCTTGGTTTCTGGCAACACCGCGCAAGGTACTAGATGGAATATAGGGCATTCCGAGGGCATCAAAAGCAGGTAAAAGAATACTTTCCGGTCCACGATGACCACTGACACGAATACGCCAAGTGGATTTGACTTGAAAAGTGATTCCGTCTTTCGCTAACAGTTGGGTACGTTGATTGAGTTGCTCAAGACGCTGAGTATAGTTAGCATTTTCTTGGGCTGTTTGCAGAATTTGGGTTTTAGTCGCATCTTTGTGTGGATAGTCGGCAGCACGCATCCAACGGAGATATTCGACAAAACTGGCTGATTGGTCGGGTTGAGGTTCGTTTTCGGGGTCTAACCACGGTGAGGGTGGAGGAGGATTGTTATTGCCGCCACCACCGTTATTATTGCCGCCGCCACCCCTAGGAGGCTGTCTGGGGGGCTGGTTGTTATTTGTAGGTTTTATAGCTTGATTTTTTAGGGTGGGTTTTTGAGGGGGATTAGGACGTTGTAAGGGGCTATGGGACATAATAATTATAATTTCCTTTCTAGTTCAATGAATTATAAAAACTGTGGTGACAATTTACCTGAGTTAGTCCCCACTTTTCACATCGGAATAGATGGCATTAGCCCAGAAGCTAAATTCTTGGGCGATTTCCAAGCCTAAACCCGTTAGTCCTAGATAATCATCAGTGGAAAGTTTTTTTAATGTGTCTAATCCTTGTGGGTTGGCTATATTCCGGTTGTTCGAGATTTCTTCAAGACACTCAAAGTATATTTTAACAACTTCTCGCTTACCTTCTTTGTCTTTACTAATAGCAGTTTCTTCGGCTTTTAGGCGCATCATTCCCCAAGTAGAAAGATAGGTATAAAGTTCAATAGCTTGTTTTTTTTGTTCTTTGCGGCGACTATTATCAGCAGTGGCTGAGGACAATTCTTGCAAGGCAGTGAATACGGGATTGCTAATCGTTCTAGGGTCGAATGTCATGGTTATTTTGGCTCCAAAAGTTAAAAAATATTACCTGACCAAAGGGTATCAAGAGAGATAACAATATCGGGAAATGCGGCAGCGGATAAAGTTCCTGTACTAAATTTTTCTTGATATTGATAATCAGAATTTATCGGTTGACGGAAAACATAAATCTCTCGATTTTTGATGGCAACTACCCAATATTCTGCAATACCAGCTTGGGCATAGATATGTTTTTTTTCGGTTAAGTCTTTACTGAGAGTTGAGTCAGAAATTTCGATTAACCAAAAAATTTCATCAGCATAGGGATGATGATCTCGATAGCGAGAACGAGGGGGAAAAACTACAGCGATATCGGGTTCAGGTTCTGAGTTTTCTAAGGTAATGGATCCAACTTCTCTTACCCATGCTTTATCCTTGAGACGTTGACGGAGAAAATTAGCTAATCCTTCTCCACTGTCTTTATGTAAAGGGCCTTCTGGACTCATTTCGAGAATATCTCCATTCAGTAATTCTACACGCCGATCGATTAAAATTCCCGCCGCAATCATGCGGTGATAATCGACCACTGACCATTTAGCTAAGGCAAGATTAGCTGTCATAAATTACCTCTACCATTGTTGCACAAAACCACGTCCTAAACTTTCCTGTCCGCCGATTTGTAGAATGTCATTATCTGCTAATAACTGTTTAAAATCAGCTTGGGATTGTTGTCTGGTTCCATTAGCTTGAGAGGTAATACCCCAAGGAAAATACATTAAGGTGTCGGGGGGAATAGCTTCTTCATAACGAAATCCTCCATCGACGGATTTATGCTCATCTAATTTAATTTTAACTTGTCTCCATAAACTCATTTGAATTAGAGTCGTGCAATGCTGATCGGGTAATACTAAGACTTTATTAATGCCACTGCTGACAGAGTTTTTGGGAATAAAACTTGGCCAATTTGACCAGTCTTTTAGATCATCGACCTTGAGAATGGCATCCTTGAGATAAACGTTGGTGTTGGCCTTTTTAAAACTACAGCTATATTCGGGGGGAATTGTCAGACTAGGATTAGTTAATCTTGTCCAACGACGAAGAAGTAAAGGAGAAGTGATCCAGACGACACCATGACTAAGGGAAGGGACGGGCAACCAGAGAATCGAACCATCTCCTATCCAGATGTCTCCCTGTTCCAAGTTTTCTGCACCTTTATCGATTTCATTACCGAATAACTTAAATTTTAGGTTTTCTTCGGTAGCTAAAGAACGGATTTTCCCGCGAATTGTACTGGAGGGAACATAGGGTAGAGTGGTATGGGATTCACGAGCAATACCCACTAGATTCCCCTCTTGAGTGGTTCCTCCGGTATGTAGGGGAGAAAGTAGATAAAAGTGGATTAAGTTCATGATTAATCATTCTCCTTTATAGTTGATTCAAAGTAATTCTGAGTAGCCTAATTTGCCCCTATTCGCTTGTCCAAAAACAGCGATCAAATTTGATCCAAAGTAATTCTGAGTAGCCTAATTTGCGCCAGCGTTGGTGATATTCGGGACTATTGGGCTGATCTTGAAATAGGCGATCAGGTTGATTTAAATAGTATTGACTACCGGCGGGGGCCGCGAAGACTTGGGGGGCGGGAATGCTAGTATTTTCTTTTGATTGAATGCGGCAACTGATGGGGATAGCTCGAGCGGTTGCGACACTGACTAGATTGCCCGGTTTCTGATTACTATTAACAGTATGGGCGAGTTTCCATTCCCAGGGCCAAGAGCGACAAATGGCTTGATTATTATCGTGACGGCGTTCAAAAATACCGGGGGTAACGAGATAGGCGATCGCTTTATTTATTTGTTTAAAGTTCTCCTCGGATTTTTGTTTTAACTCTTGCCATTGTTGACCTAAATTATCGCATTTTTCCAGTATAACTCGGTGTCCTTCTCCTCCTAACCGCAAAGTTGTGGGAGTGGGAATATTAACATCAATTCCGATCGCTATACTCCAACCGGGTAGCATTCGGATCGCTTTTTCGACAAAGTATCCATCGGCATCTTCTACCTGTTTACTTCCCGGTTTCATGGCATTATGGGAACGAATTTCTTCTTGCCAGGGTTTATCTTTTTCTTTGTGTTTTACTAACCATTGGCAAGGGTCGATCGCTCCTGTGTTTAAATAATCGAGAATAACTTTAAAAGGTAGATACTGACGATATTTACCTTCTTTCTCTTCTTCCGCTTCATTTTCTCGATTTTGGCAATTTTTGTTAGGTTTAGCCTTAGCTAAGGGGGCAGGTTTCGATCGATCCCAAAATATATGGTTTTCTGAAATCGTTAAATTATCACTCCAAGAAATAGGAATTAATGGGTCAGAATTGGCGAATCCTAAAGGACGGGGTAGATATAAAGTATCTCCCGCAAAAGATAGGAATGGACCGGTGATTTTAAAATAACTATTTTTAGAGCGATCTAGTAAAGCACTTAAAGCACCGGCGATCGTGTGACCGTTGGGGGGAAATGTACTTCCGGCCCAGGCTCTTTCTCCGGGACTAAAGGGTTTGGCATCGCGTAGGAGAAGAACATCTAGGGGAGTGATTGTGTACCAATACATTAAATGGAACCTCCGATCTTAATCTCTCTTTTTCGAGTCATAAAAGCCGCTAGTTTAAGCCAATTGTTGATAGTTTTATTGAGAACTTCTGGTGTGTTTTCTGTAGTTTGCCAAAGGCTATCTAGAAAGTTGACAAGTTCTTTTTGAATCTGCTCTGTTTGTTTTTCTGATAAGTTCTCCCGACGGCTACAGAAGGCTTTTGTCCAGGGAAAAATCGCTTCTTGTACTGGTGCGGGATGTTGTTCCCAAATTGTCGCAGCTTGTTCAAAGATACTGGCATCTAAATTCAATTCTAAGAGTTTTTGCCATTGATAAAAAACATCAAACTTAGCCGTAGATTTTAGGATGTTTCCGTTACCGTAGAGAACGCGCACTTGTACGGCATCTTTTTTGACTTTTTTGCCGTCAAAGTCTTTATAGGCGTGTTCCTTGGCTTTTTTCTCGGCTTCCCAGAGATTTTCTAGGGCGATAGCAAGGGGTACGGAATGATGAGCGATGACAATACCGAAACTGATAGTCGCCCGCTTTCCCATGGTAAATAGGGGACGTTTGGCGAGATTTTCGGCAGGTTTTTCGCCTTCCCATTGCCAATAGTCACCGGCGTTATTAAATTCCCCATGGGGGTCTTTTTCTCCCTTAAAACATTGCTGGATATCCCATAACCATTTATCCCATTCCCAGAGATTAGTATAGGCGAGAACATCATCACCGCCACCATAGATTAAGCGTCCTGCATAGCGTTGTTCGGTGAGGTAGGGAACGAGTTGATTAGAGAAGTCTAAAAGGGCGCGACTGAGGGCGCTATGGGTAGATGGTCCCATGCGTTTATTGAGGGTGACAAAATCGCCAAAAGCTTTTTGTACTTCTTTTTCTAGGGTATCGGTTTCGGTCGGGGGGTGATCGGCGTATTGATGAAGTGACTTAGCGATATATTCTCGATAGGGTTTCATTTTTTGGCCTTTTAACCATTCCCCCATTCCGTCACCATCTCCTGCGGCGATAACATACCAATCAGCCGGGTTATTGTGGGGATAGTTTTGGTCAATTAATTGGCTTAATTGATGGCGATAATTAGCCATTTCTTCATCGGTAATCTCTAGTTCTTCTACTAACCATCCCGCATTGAGAAATCGAGGGTGATAACGTTTATATTCTGGTTCGATGTGATCGTCAATGTAGGGGATTCCCCAGGGTTGGGTAAGTGCCGGGGGAATCTTTTTCCCGTCTTCTCTTAACCTACGCGAGATGGTGCGACAAGCGTGATGAAAATGGTCGAGATCACCGCCTGTTTTGAGATAACCGGCGACTCCCACGGTTAAATCGGGATAAGCGGCATCTAGACGCTCTTGGTCGCTATTTTTTAAGAGTTTTGGCAGGATTAGGTGTAATCCGCGTTTAACGGTTTCCGTGGCGTTGAGTTGTTCGATCCCATCGAATAATCCGGCATTTCGTTGCCAATATTCTTTGCTTGCTTTTTCGCTAATCCAATCGTTGTTACTATCGGGATGGACGACGGGGCCAAGTCCAGAAATGGTGGAACGGGGGCCGAAAGCGGTGGGAATCTGCCAATCGCGGGCATTTTTGACAGCAGCAAGGGCGGAACGGTTTTGATCGAAAGCACTACTCCACCAAGAACCAACATTAGAACTAAAGGGATGTTTTTTCCATTTCTCAAGGCGTAGTTTTCCAGCTTTTTGCAGAAATTCCCGCTCTTTTGTTAAGAATAAAGCCTTGTCGCCACTTAGATTATAAAGTTCGTTTTGTTTGTCTCGCCAGCTTTGCGCTTTTTCTGGGTCTTCGGCTTGATTTTCGACACTATTTTCGTTTTCTTGGTAAATTTCGCTACTGGTGAGGAGTTGGTCTTCTCTACCGATGGGGACTCCCACATAATAGGTTTGCCATTGGGCATTTAACCAACTGTCCCAGGTACGACTATTTTCTTTTAATTTGGGCATCCAGTGACGTTCTCCCAATTCCTCGAAAACTTGCCGACTAATTTCTTTCCATTCTTTTAATAAACTAGATTTAGCGGTTTGCATGGCCGCTGCCACCTTATCTTTGGGCAAGACGAGGATAATAATGTTGGGAAATCCGGCGGTTAGTAATTGTCGATCGCTCGGTGGGTCGATCCAGGGTTTAAAATCGGGATATTTCTCTAGTAACCATCGATCGATTAAGGGTTGTGCGTAGAGAGAGGGATAGATCAAACTATCGGGACCGTATTGTTGGGCCAGTTGCCAGCAGACTTGAGCAGATAGATAGTGCAGAATCCAAGAACCTGCCCAAAAATCGCGCATTTTGCGGCTGGCTTTGATTAGTTCTTGCACAGGGGAAAAGGTGAAACTAACGAGATAAGCGTGGGATAATTGTTTTCCTGTCGGCCATTTATTGACCACATCCTCGGAGGTGAGATCATATCCCGCTAGGGTCCCGGCGATGGCCGCCGTTAAACTGGCATGACTCCAGATCGATCCGTCCGGTATTCTGGTTTCGGCGGGCATTAAAAGCAGATTTTCGTCATCGAGTAATTTCGTCGCCGCTTGGGGGAGACAGCGCCATAACCACCAAAATAGTTCTTTAGCTTCGTTTTCTGAGATTCCTGTGCGTAATCTGTCGGGAATTTGGTTAAATAGCCGTTTTTCCTGTTCTTTTAAGTAATCTGTGCGGTTAGAAGCGATTTTCTTATGGGTTGTGTCGGCTAATTTGAGATCTAAGGGTTCTCCGGAGAGGAGGTGACGCAATTCTAGACCTGTTTGTTGATCGTAGTTAACGAATTGGGTTAAACTACCGATCGCCGATCGATCACTGGCTGAGGTGATATAGTCAGCTAGTTTGATTTGTTTGAGAATTTTTTTAGTCGATTCTTCGGGGTTATGTTTTCCCCACAACTTCATTACTTCTAAATCTCTCCAGAAGCTGTTATCACCGCGTCCTGAGTTGCTATGTAAGGCCTTGAAGACGGGATCGTGTAGTAGTCCCCAGATTTTCGCTTGCCAGTATCCTAGGGCCATAAACGCCTCAACTCCTTGCTGACCGATGTTCCCACTATATTCAATATGTCCTAGGAACCGCTAGAGATAACACGATATTTTGAAGATTTTTTCTAAAAAGCTTCAAAAGCTTATCCCGTCTAAGTTTCTGGTGGTATGAATTTTTTACTATGATTATCGTCTGTTGGGGGAGAATATCGATCGACCAACATTTGCGCCGATCGCTGGTGTTTTTCCGCCATTTCTGGGGGAGAGAGAATCTGGGCCTGTTCGAGATAGCGCTGTACCCACCAGAGAAATTCTTCCAGGGAACGGGACGGGAGAGCGATGTGGTAATCGATCGAGTTAAGGATTTTCGTCTGCGGGTCGATCTGGGGATTTGTCAACTGCTGCCGGGGGTGACGTGCTTCTCCCTCCCGGATAAAGTAACTCACAGGATGAAAAAAGCGAACTTTAACGGTAATTAGGGTTAATTGTGCCGCTAATTCCAATTTTTGCGCCGCTAAATCCCCCAAATTCAAGCCCCAGCCATTTTTAATCAGTTTGTGGGCATTATTGAGGCTGTGGCGCTGTTCTTCGAGGGAGCGAGAGGGTTCTGGGAGGATTCGACAATGACCGGCGAAACGATTGAGGCGGCCGATGGCCAGACAGCCATCGGGATAGGTTTCGTAGAGGAGATACCAGCCAATGTCACGGTAAATTAGCTGGAGGGGATAGATCGGGAAAAGCCCGGTAAATTTCTTTTGATAGGGATCGATCGGTCGGGCGATCTCGATTACCTCTCCCCGGACAATGGCCTGTTCTAGGGTGTCGATTTTCTCGTATAAAGTTTGGCGATATTTTCCCCGTTCCATCATCTCTTCGGGATCGGTATAGTTGATCGGTCGATCGAGTTGTTCCCAGACGGGATAGAGAAAGTCAGCCCGGGAGCCGAGTGTAAACCCTTGAAGACGGCGATCGAGTTGGTGATAGACCTGACGGATTCTCGGATCACCCTGATAGAGGGCCCGGGAGCGGAGTGCATCAAAGGCGATTTTAAGTTCGTCGGGACTCATAACGCCGGTGCCGAGATAATACCCCCAGCGATAGATGTGGCGATCGAGAATTTTGTAATCCCGTAGGGTCGTTATGTCTTTTCTCAGGGTGGCAATGGAGGGATATTCCGCGGGCCAACCGAGGGCGAGGGTGGCGGCGAGTTCTCTCACCCGTTCCTGTACTTCTGTTAATGCGTTGTGATCTTTCCCCGAATGGTAATTTTCCGAGGGATCGAGGGTTTGATAACCGACTCCGGGGTGTCGGACGAGGGTGGCGATCAGGAGCATAAGTCGCTGGAACTCGCGACTATCTCGTTCACGCAGTGTTCTTTCCCTAGGGGATTTGGGGTGCTGAGTCATACAGATGCAATCGGTTCAGTCAAGGGGAAAGCCGATATAAATTTACCTCACTCCGAGGGCTAGAAAATCCGATCAGGACTGGAAAAATTAGCCCCTCGATCGAGGGGTTAAATTATTGGCTTTTTAGGGTATCATCGACTAGCGACCGACAGGGGTGGGAGCAGATAACCTCGGTTTCCGGTAAAATCCCTCGATCTACCACAGGATAAGGGTTTTGTGGTTTATGGGGTTGACTGTGCGACCGTATCTAGCTATAATTAACTTATCCGTCGCAACTGGCTTCCGAACCCCAATCCTGTTCGGACGTTTGCCTACCGGCTCTCTCTACTCGCTAGAGAAATTAATTGAATGGAAACAGACGGGGTAGATTGAGTGTGCTTATAAAAGGCACTTCCCTCTCTACTCGCTAGAGAAATTAATTGAATGGAAACAAAGATTTTTTACAAATTATTAAACAATCTCACTCTCTCTCTCTACTCGCTAGAGAAATTAATTGAATGGAAACTTCATAAAGCGAATCACCGTCAGCATTTTTGATAGTCTCTCTACTCGCTAGAGAAATTAATTGAATGGAAACTTTCTTTCTCCTGTATAGAGTGTTAACGAGTCTAACAACTCTCTCTACTCGCTAGAGAAATTAATTGAATGGAAACTGGATCGCAGTCTGGGTCTGCAAACCCTGCTGGAAGATTCTCTCTACTCGCTAGAGAAATTAATTGAATGGAAACATCGCGTCGAGTAACCAGTAAGCTCCTCCATTTTCTCTCTACTCGCTAGAGAAATTAATTGAATGGAAACGTTAACAACATTTTTAGCATTCCGGAATAGTCTATCCTCTCTACTCGCTAGAGAAATTAATTGAATGGAAACCCTTTAACGGTCCAATTCATCCCGCTATATGTGCGACTCTCTACTCGCTAGAGAAATTAATTGAATGGAAACTATCGAGACTTCCAAACAGATATCTGTGCTGATTATCCTCTCTACTCGCTAGAGAAATTAATTGAATGGAAACGATTCGACTAATTCTCCAGTGGCTTTTATTCCTTTTTTCTCTCTACTCGCTAGAGAAATTAATTGAATGGAAACTGTTTGCAAACAATATCGTCACTATCGCGTTCGCAGGTACTCTCTACTCGCTAGAGAAATTAATTGAATGGAAACTGCAAATTCCAATAATTCATCGGTTGCCTGTTTGATATCTCTCTACTCGCTAGAGAAATTAATTGAATGGAAACGCGGTGTAGAATGCGTCTCCCATGCCTAGTTCAAAGATCTCTCTACTCGCTAGAGAAATTAATTGAATGGAAACAAAAAGAAACTACCAACAATCGAAATAATCGAAAGTACTCTCTACTCGCTAGAGAAATTAATTGAATGGAAACGCGCTAGAATATTCAGAATACTCACACCGGATAGCAACTCTCTACTCGCTAGAGAAATTAATTGAATGGAAACGTATAGGGATTGATTCGAGTGCATCGATAAGCCATACTCTCTACTCGCGTTTAGACATTAGCTGAATCTCCCCCAATCCCTTTCCTGTTGACCCTTGCAAAAGTGCCTCATCTCAACAGACGATTTAAATGCGCGGGCAGCTTATTCTATATGGTAATGTTTAATTGTATTCGCGTAAAAGTTGCTTATGTCCTTACCTGAACTCCCTCTTCATCTTCAATTAACCCAAATGGTTTCGGGTTACTGGCTATCTCAGGCCATCTATGCTGCGGCTAAATTAAGTCTAGCCGAGCATTTAAGCAAAGGAGCGAAATCCTGTCAAGATTTGGCCTCCCTAACTGAGACTAATCCTGCTGCTTTATACCGACTGATGCGAGCATTAGCTAGTGTGGGAATTTTTCAAGAAACTGAATCTCAACAGTTTATACTAACTCCCTTAGCCGAACATTTATCTAGTGACCATCCCCGGTCAGTAAAAGCGACAGCAATTATGTTAGGAGAAGCCCCCCATTATCAAGCCTGGGGAAATGTGTTACATAGTATTAAAACGGGACAACCATCTTTTGATGATGTCTTTGGGATGGGAGTCTTTGAATATTTTCAAACTCATCCGCTAGATGCAGAGATTTTTGAACAGTCGATGAATAGTTTTTCTTTTTCGGAGGAGAAGGCTATTTTAGCTGTGTATGATTTCTCGGAATTTCAAACCCTAGTAGATGTAGGTGGGGGATACGGTGAGATGTTGGGGACAATCTTAGAGCAATATCCCCACCTCAAAGGAATTCTTTTTGATGAAGAATATGTAATTTCCCATTGTCAACCCACTTTAGAAAAACACGGGATTCTCCATCGTTGTCAACCCGTTGGCGGTAATTTTTTTGAATCCGTACCGTCGGGAGGAGATGGCTATTTATTAAAACATATTATTCATGATTGGGATGATCGACGAGCCATTGCTATTTTGAAAAACTGTTGTCAAGCTTTAGATAGCAATGGGAAAGTTTTAGTCTTGGAAATGGTTGTTCCTGCGGGTAATAATCCTTCGGCCGCTAAAATGTTAGACATAAATATGTTAGTTATGTGTCCGGGAGGTAAGGAAAGAACCGCAGAAGAATTTGAGGAATTGTTGAGTCAAGCGGGATTAAAATTAAATCGAATTATTCCGACTCAAGAGGATATTTGCATTATTGAATGCGTTAAAAAATAATAGAATAGAAAAAGGGTTTATTCAAGAAACCCGTTTTCTATTGTTTAGATATAAGTAGCCCAAGATTTTGCCCAGGCAAGAATTTCATGAACTCGATCGAGGGTTGAAGATTCACAGTAGAGACGCAAAACCGGTTCTGTACCACTAAAGCGAATTAACAACCAACTGCCATCTTCTAAACGGAATTTATAAC
This sequence comes from Microcystis sp. M061S2, assembly GCF_020245605.1. NCBI lineage: Bacteria > Bacillati > Cyanobacteriota > Cyanophyceae > Chroococcales > Microcystaceae > Microcystis > Microcystis sp. M061S2. Next base: position 41,259 of record NZ_JADBUP010000099.1, read on the forward strand.
CGTCCATAGGATTACAATCAGTCACTTGTTTACCGGCAATTTCCCTTAAGGGTTCCTGATCCAAAGCAGTAATTAACTGATCGCGAGCTTCCATATTAGCTAGGGGTAAATCAATGCGATCATACTGAGAATAAAAACCAGTTTTATCCTGTAATTGCGCGTAAAGATCGCTTAAATCTTGGCCCGATTCTACCACCGCTTCCAAAACGTATAAAGCTGATAATAAAGCATCCCGTTCGGGAATGTGAGTACCATAACCGACACCTCCCGACTCTTCCCCACCAATTAACACAGGAGTGGTCAACATTCGATCGGCGATATACTTATAACCGATCGGGGTTTCAAAGACCGATAAACCGTATAAACTGGCTAATTTGGGGATTAAATCGGAACCGCTCACCGTTTTGACAATTTCCCCTCTCATTCCCTTTTTGCCGGCTAAATGCTCGATTAAAATCGGGATGAGATTTTGGGTGCTTAAAAAATTCCCCCGACCATCGATCGCCGCCACTCGATCGCTATCCCCATCGAAGACCAAACCTACTCGTAAAGGGGCTAAATTTGCGCTGTGAGCCAGTTTATCGATGATTTCCGTCAAATTTCTCGGTAAAGGTTCCGGAGAGCCGCCACCGAACAAAGGATCGCGATTGCCGCGTAATTCCGTGATCCCCACCCCCAAAAGACGCTCTAAACCGGTAGCCGCCGCACCGTGCATGACATCGGAATAAACTTTTAGTTGTCCCGATTCGATCGCCTCGGCAATAGCGGCAATATTAACTTTTTGGCGTAAACCCTGACAATAACCTGACCATGGCTCAAAAGTGCTTAATTTACCGGCAGCTGCCTTAAATTGCGGCGGATTAGACAATAAAGCTTCAATTTGTTGGGTAATTTCCGGCGAGACAGAACCACCAAAATAACCTTTAACCTTCAAACCGAGATATTTAGCCGGGTTATGACTGGCGGTTAAGACGATCGCACCGAGAGCATTTTCTGAGCGAGCTGCCCAACTAAAAGCGGGAGTGGGAGCGTAGGATTGGGAGAGAAGCACATCAAAACCGGCTTTTTGAAGCGATTCCGCCGCAGTTTGAGCAAAATCCTCCGCCATAAACCGCCGATCATAGCCGACGATCATCGTCCGCGAACCCGTGATCTGACCATAATTATCGGCTAAAACCTGAGCCGCCAAGGGAGCGAGCAGAGCGACTCGATCAAAAGTAAAATCGGCGGCGATAATCCCGCGCCAGCCATCGGTTCCAAATTTAATCGGGTTCACGGTGGTCATGATTTACGAACTACCCCTAAAAATCCATTTTCCCAATACTGTAACCCGCTCCGTAACCTCTGGAAACTCATTTTTCCCGATCATCGGTTTTTGCCGCCGGATCGAGCGCACCGACTTCACTGGCTAATAATTTTTCCATTAACATTTGTAACTTCATCCGTTCTATATAGGGCCATCCCCCGGTTTCCTCGATATCCCGGAGTAATCCGTATAAGTCCTTACGCGTATTGGGTAAAGATGGCTCGAACATCTGCTCGCGAATTTGCCGATGTAAATTTTCTAAAGTTCGCAGCAACATTAACAAACCGTTACAATCTCCCTGCTGTTCTTGGGCGATCGCTGTCACCGTCGTTACAAGGGAATGTAGTTGGCTATCTAATTGGCTATTATCTCCCGGCAATCGGCTATTCATCGAAATTTCTGCATCTGAAAACAGTCACACCAATCATATCAGTCATCAGCTATGAGTTACTTAGAGCCTTCTGACTTGAAAGATGCTGTGGGGTGTGGGGAAGTGGGGAAGTGGGGAAGTGGGGTGTAGGGTGTGGGGTGTGGGGTGTGGGGTGTGGGGAAGGAAACCTCTTTCATCTGTGGTGGTGAAAATTTTTTCATCGGGACTGACTCCTAAGCTAAGACGTATTTAAACTGCTTATTCTTCGATTAGCCGAATCTCCTCCAATCTCTTTACTATTGCCTATTGCCTATTGCCTATTGCCTGCTGTTTCCCGTCTCCTGTCCCCCATCTTCTCAATGGTCACGGATCTTTGATAAACTGAGTTTCGGTGAATTGGCCCGACCGATTCGATAATTCATCAGGCTATGGATCAAGGGTAGTAATTGTAAAGATTGACAAAGAGAGGTTGACATAGATGAGATTTCGTGCCTTGTTAGTTGCCTTTTTAGCCTTGTGCTTGGGGGTGTTGACAGCTTGTAGCGACGCGCCTAGTGCCGTCCTGAATAGAAACGAGCTAACCTATGATGAAATTTTAAACACGGGATTAGCTAACAAATGTCCGCAGATTTCCGAGTTCACCCGGGGTACTCTCCCCTTAGAACGCGGCGAAAGTTATGTGGTGACAGATTTATGCTTGGAACCCCAAGAATATTTTGTCAAGGGTGAACCTGTTAATAAGCGGGAAGCAGCCACTTTTATCCCGGGTAAACTCTTAACCAGAGATACCACCAGTTTAGAACAGATGACAGCGAGCTTAACCGTAGGTGAAGACGGTGTTTTAACCCTCAAGGAAGAAGACGGTATCGATTTCCAACCCATTACCGTACAATTACCCGGAGGTGAAAGAGTTCCCCTCTTCTTTACCATTAAAGGTTTCACCGGCAAAACCGAAGCCGGCTTTAACTCGATTAACAGTTCCACGGATTTTGAAGGCGACTTTAAAGTTCCCTCCTATCGTGGCGCTGGTTTCTTAGATCCCAAAGGTCGGGGTGTGGTGACGGGTTATGATAATGCTGTCGCTTTACCCGCTAGTGCTGATAGTCAAGATTTCCAGCGTGCTAACGTCAAAGCGACGGAACTGGGTAAAGGTACTATGTCTTTACAGGTAACTAAAGTTGACGCTTCTACCGGCGAGTTTGCTGGTGTTTTTGAAAGTGAACAGCCTTCCGACACCGATTTAGGCGCAAAAGATGCTGAAGAAGTGAAAATTCGCGGCATTTTCTACGGTCGTCTCGAAGCTCGTGCCTAATTAATTTTTGGCTAAATTCAGAATTTCTGGAAATTAAGGCGAATTTCTCCCTAGAGAAGTTCGCTTTTTTTTCTAAGCTTTGACAGACTTAATTTATACCAAATCCGGTTATCAAAGACTGATTATTTATTCCCCCTTTTGCATGAGTGCCTTTTGCCTATCCTGATATGTAGCCTATACTCAAAGGATTTAGTATAACTCCCCAAGTTTTCAGCAGATAAATATAATTATATCGACTCCATTTTGAGGAGTTGTTTCAGGAAAGTTAAAAGATTTTGTAGTGATGGTATTTGTGTTGCAGTTTGTTCGCTAATCCACCGATCATCGGAAATAGTTGCGGTGTTGGTTTTTCCCGGTTTAAGAATACTAGCAACTGCGGCAATAGTGGCTTTTTCTTTATCAAAAGGTTTCCAGCCAATTTGACTAATTTCTTCCTCGGAAAATTGTTGAATATATGCTTTTGCTCTGTTCATATATTCAGGATAGGCGATTTTTCCACAATCACAAAGTAGGGTATCTAAGACACCTTGATCAACATTATTAGGCAGTATATATAATCCGACTCTTGGTCTATTTTCTTGAATAGTTCCCGTAGCAGCTACTACCCTGGGAAAGTCGGGAAAATATTCCCGAAAACCCTGATGATATTTACGAGCAACTTCTGCCGGGTTATCTTTATCCGCATCGGCAATAACGGCAAAAGCTGATAATTCATTGTTATAATCCATATCGGCAAGTTTATTGGTTAAATTTTTAATTAATTCACTGCCACCCCCAGCATAAATTGCCACGGATAAAGTCTCAGTATAAAGAATAGATGGCATATCGAGTCTGATGTAAAGTTTTCCAGTTTTAGGAGGAGGATATTTCGGAATAAATTTTTTCCAAATTGGTTCTAGATTTGAGAGTTCTTCACATTTAGAAAACCCCAGAAGTTTACACATAACTTTCACCAGAAAAGCTTGATCATGATTACCTTCCACTCCAATCAATATATGTTCTCGACTCACCAACGAACCTCCTGTCCTAAGTCTTCTCGTAAACTTTTTAATCGAGTCCAATCATGTCTAACTACTCTAGTATAATTTTCCTTTGGTTCGAGACGATAAAGCACCAAATCTGATTCTCGTTCAGTAACTTCTAACAGAGCATCAACAGCTTCTAGACTGTGGGTAGTAGCAAACAGTTGTACATTCATTTTTTGACACCATTTAACTAACCAATTAAAAGAACTTTGCAGTGCCTCTGTATGAATAGCTGATTCTAATTCATCAATGAATAAAATTCCACCTTTAACACTGGCAAGTTTGAGGGCAATATGAAGTAAGCGACGCACCCCGTCACCAAAGGTACTAACGGGTACAAGTCCCAATTTTTCGTGTTGAATATAAATGTTAAATCTGGAAGATAAAGAATGAGGAGGTAAGAGAATTTCTAAATCAGAAATATTACTGTCCATTTGACGCAGTAAATCGATAACATCTGTTTTAAAATTGGCAAATCTCACTTCTGAAAGTAATCGAAATTGACCAATATCAGAACGATGAGAAGCGGGACTAACCAGAGAAGTTAGTAAGCTAGGTTCTTTTTTTCCCGATAGTCTAGAGAGAGGGCTATTTTCCCAAAGTTGATAGTTTTCTTTCAGGGGATTTTGGGGATAATTAATTAAACTTATTAATTGTTCTTCAGCAAGAAATACTGTTATCGATAAGTTGATACCTTTTCTTGTTTCCCATAAATCTTCATTATTATCGATTAAATCTTCGTTTTCTTCGCTAATTATCTGATTAATATGAAGCTTGTCTTCGGGACTGTCAATTAAAATAATTCCTTCGAGTTCTTCATAAATTGCCTCGATTTTCTGAACTTTAAAGGAGCCATTTCCTGTGATTGATATAACCCCGTGATTAAGTTTTTCTTGCTCAATCATTGCATCGTGGGTAAATAACCACTGTAGGGAATCTAGATAAGGAGTCCGAGAAACTCTGTACTCTTGTTCTCTTTGTCTAGCAGTATTTAGCCAAACTTTTAGATCTAAGGGATGACAGTAAATAGATAACGCTTCGAGAACGCTGGTTTTTCCCGAATTATTAATTCCCACAAGCAGGTTAATCTGTCCGAGATTCTTTAGCTCAAGCTCTCGCAGTCCTCTAAACTGGTGAATGGTAATGTTTTCTAGGCTTTTAGTCATAAACTTAGTTTAGCTGAAAAGGGTGACAAAAAACTAAGTCATCTACTCAAATGTATTGAAGTTTTAATGAACTTCTAGTTATCAGCTTTTTCCTATCTCCTGTTTCCCGTCTCCTTTTCATGACCACTTACTTAACCGTAACTTCCTATACCTAGATAAAATTTTACAACCATAATCAGCGATTACTAAAAATTATATCATTAAAAACCCCTATCGGTCATTAAAGAGATAGGGGCTAATTATTTTAGATACTTTCCGTTTTTTCTGACTTGCTTTTATAAATATCTTGAGTCAGATAGCGGATACGAGATTTCAGAAATTCAGCGACTCCATAAATTTCATCAAGACTGTCTATATTGGTGGTTGCTTCTTTACCAGTTTCCACGTTATCGGGAATACTGATTGATTTCTTGCCAGTTCTTTCATGGAAGCGCAGACGACAGACTGTTTTGGTTACTTTTCCATCTAAGTTGATACCAAAATAACTTCTAGTGTCTTTGAATTGAATGCGTGCGGTATTGATTTCTTCCCGTAGAATTGATTTAATAATGTAAAATCCTTCCAGTTCTTCGAGGGTCGTATTAATTCCATCTTCCCCTGTTTCTTCTGGTAGAGTATCTTCTGCTGCTGATGTATCAGGAGGATTTGTTTCAGGTTCTTTTCCTAAAACTTCCTCAAATTTTTCTTTGATGATATCATTGATATACTCTTTGAGAGAACGCTTAATAATTTCTTTGAATTTTTCGACAACCGATGCAGTTCTCACCCCAGAATACACATGACTAACAAAAAACTTAACAAATTCGGGGGAAGGATCACTTAATTGCTGGGCAATCACTTTTTTAACTTCTTTTGTGTGCAATAAATTGCGAGCAACCTCTTCTAGTTCGTCAGAATTAAAGCTAGATTTAGAAAATCGTTTTAATTCGTTAACGGAAGAGTCGTCAAAGTCGAGAATGTTAAACTCAAAAAATGGCTTATCGTCCATGATATTATCCTTGACGGTATCCGTATAAAACCGATAGATAATCCCATTAGTTAAAACTCCAAAGTTAGCTCCAGTTGCGATAAAATATCGATGCAGTTGGGAACTATGTTTAGGATGCTCAAGATTTTGATGACAGCTTTTACATTCCATCAAAATAATCGGTTGATTGTCCAAACAAATAGCATAATCTACTTTTTCCCCTTTTAATCCAGTTAAATCGGCACTATATTCGGGGTGAACTTCCATGGGATTGAACACATCGTAACCCCATGCTTGCAAAAAAGGCATAATAAAAGCTGTTTTGGTTGCCTGTTCGTTTTGGATTTGAGAACGAGAGGTTTCAACTTTTTGGGCAATTGCTTTGAGTTTATCGATTAAATCCATGATAGCCTCATTATCTAGGATGTGTGGGTTCTCAGCCTAACCATAATTTAACCTTTTTTTACCTCAGGGTCAAGCATTTTTGACTGTCATCATCATTAATTCACAAATATTTACACTAATCCCGTGCCATCCGGATATTTTGTGCTATCATTTCTAGGAATGGGTTATTTTTAATAATGTCCCCATTTGATCAAAGACAATGCTTGCTTTAGAACAGCTTTATGAACGGGAGTATGATCGCTGGTTAAGTGAGACGATCGAGTTATTAAAAAATCGTCAGTTTGATCGGGTAGATTGCGAACATTTGATCGAGGAGTTGGCAACTTTAGGACGGAGCGAAAAAACTGCTGTTAAAAGTTTAAGTTTACAAATAATAATCCATCTGTTACTCTATCAATTTTGGACAACAGAAAGAGAAAGAAATAGTAATCATTGGGCGGCAGAGATTATAACTTTTCGAGTACAATTAGAAGATAAGCTCACTACCAATTTAAGCAAATTTATAGAACTAGAGTTAGACAATATCTATGAAAACGCCCGCTTAATTGCCGAAAAAAAGACAGGATTAAAAAATTTACCGATAATTTGCCCCTACTCTCTGACACAAATTCTTGAGAAACAGTGGTTTCCCGATACAGACAATCAATAAACTCTCAAAAATATGGACTCTCACAACAGTGAACCGATTATAATTGCCGAAGCTGTGGAAAAATGGTATGATAACCGCTTTCATGCTTTGCGGGGAGTCAATCTCACCGTTAATAAACAGGAAGTTGTCGTGATTATGGGGCCGTCCGGTTCGGGAAAATCCACCTTTATTCGCACTTTTAACGGGTTGGAATCCTATCAAAAAGGCCGCATTATTATTGACGGGATAACTGTTTCCCACAACCTGAAAAATATCGAGGCAATCCGTCAGGAAGTCGGCATGGTTTTTCAACAATTTAACCTCTTTCCCCATCTGACGGTATTAGATAATGTCACCCTTGGTCCGATGTGGGTGCGCGGTTGGAAAAAAGCGCAAGCGGAGGAAATAGCGAGAAAACTCCTCGAAAAAGTTGGTATTCTCGAACAAGCGCTTAAATATCCCCCTCAGTTATCGGGAGGACAACAGCAGCGGGTGGCAATCGTTCGCGCTTTGGCCATGCAGCCGAAGGTGATGTTATTCGATGAACCCACCTCAGCTTTAGACCCAGAAATGGTGCGAGAAGTCTTGGAAACGATGCAAAGTTTAGCCAAATCGGGGATGACCATGGTTTGTGTCACCCACGAGGTAGGATTCGCGCGAGAAGTGGCCGATCGAGTGGTATTTATGGATCAGGGTTTAATTTTGGAAATTGCCCCCCCAGCAGAATTTTTTAATAATCCCCAATCTGATCGAACTCAGCAATTTTTAGCAAAAATTCTTTGATTTTCCATGACTTGATCATTAAACCATCTCTTTTTCTTTTTCTACCTCCACTAAAAGGGGAACGAGATTTTCATTTAAACGACCGGCTCGAATTAATTCTGCGTAGGTATTAGCTTCGATATCGAGTAAAGTATCTTGAAATTGTTCGGCCACCACATCTTTTAATTGTGGGTGTTCCTCTAGTAATTTTTGCAACTGATCGCCCAAGGACTTTAATTGTCCTTCCACCAGAGTTTTTTTGTCGCGATAAAATTCGGGATCGATATCGGGAAAACGTTCTGGTTGTTGCAGATAATTAGACACCCTGGTTAAGGCAATCTGACGAGCAATTAAGGCCGAATATTCGGCGCGAATCGGTTGATCACCGATAAGATTGAGGGCATTTAACAGCCATTGTATGGATAATCCTTGCACCAATAAAGTAAATAAAACCACCCCAAAAACCACGTCAATAATTTCTTGACGGTAGGGGATAGACGTAGGAACACTTAACGCTAGGGCGATCGAAACCGAACCGCGCAATCCTCCCCACCATAACACCGTTCTTTCCTTGAAACTGATCCTATTACCCGTAATTAGGTTACTAATTCCCCCTAGTCCAAAAATTGAGAACAGACGGGAAACCACCATAGCGGCGATCGCTATTAAAATCCCGCTTAAGTGACTGCCGAGACTCTCAAAACGGGTTTGATCACCGATCAGTAAAAAGATGATGGAATTGACAAAAAAGGCGATAAATTCCCAAAATTCGCTAACTACTAGGCGCGTGCGGGGACTCATACCAATGCGCGAACCGAGATTACCGAGAATAATCCCGACAATTACCACCCCAATCACACCAGATCCGCCTAATTTTTCCGTGACGAGATAGGTTCCGTATGCAGAAACTAGGGTGAGAGACTGTTCCACGAAAGGCAGATCAAAGCGTTGGGTAAGGTAGGAAATGCCGAAACCGATCACGCAACCCACACCGATGCCAATCCCCACAAAGGTGCAGAAACGAGCGATCGTCACGGGTATGGAAAAGGTATCGACTCCCAAGGGAATCCCCACCAAGAGGACGAAAGCGACCACAGCGACCCCATCATTAAAGAGACTTTCCCCTTCCATCAGGATCGTTAGTTTTTTACTGGCCCCCAATTCTTTAAATAGGGCAATTACAGAGACGGGATCGGTGGCAGCTAGGGCAGCACCCAAGAGAAAAGCGATCGATAGGGGTAAATTAGCAAAGATATGTAGGGGATAGGCGACTCCCAAAACGGAGATAATCACCCCGATAACGGCAAAAAGGACGATAGTAACCCAATATTCCTTTAATTTAGCCCAAGGAATATTCCAAGCGGCTTCAAAAAGGAGGGGAGGCAGAAAAATTTCCAGAATTAATTCTGGGGAAAGATTAACTAGACGCAAATCTAAAAAAGCTAAACCCATACCGACAATAACTAACAGCAGGGTGTAGGGAATTTTGCGGAGGAAGGCAACGGTTCTCGATAAAGTGGCGACACTCAAGGAAATGGTCAAAACTAGCAGGAATTGCTCTAAATTATGAGCGATCGCCTCGTTAGCAGTAGATTCTAGACTCATTATTTTCAGTTATCAGTTATCAGTTATCAGTTATCACTGAAAAAGTCTCCTAACACCCTAGTCATTCGGGGACTGAGGAGAGATTTTCAAAGAGGAAATGGCCCCTTCTTCTATGGAGGTTTCTGATGTATTTCTTTCCCCACCCAGAGAAGGAGTTTTACTATTGCCAGAACCGCCATCTTTGGGGGGTTTCGAGGAGAGGAATCGGGCCTCGAACTGTTTGATCAGCACATACAACACCGGGACGAGAAATAAACTCAACACCGTCGAAATCAGATAACCGCCTAAGATTGCAGTTCCCAGGGACCAACGACTCATCGCCCCGGCGCCGGAAGCGATAACCAAGGGCAAGAAACCGACTAAACCGGAAATAGCCGTCATCAGAATTGGTCTTAAGCGTTCCGTCGAGGCCCGGGCTGCCGCATCGGGAATACTTAAACCCAAAGTACGGGACTGGTTAGCGAATTCCACGATTAAAATCGCATTTTTAGCCGCTAAACCGATCAACATGACCAAAGCCACCTGAGCATAGATATTATTATTCACCGCCGGGAACAGACTACCCACTTGTAGGAAATTCGCCCGCAACAGTAAGGCCCCCATGGCACCTAGGATCGCTAGGGGAACGGTAATCATGATGATAATCGGGTCAATGTAGCTTTCGTACTGGGCCGCGAGGACGAGGAAAACCACGATAAAGGCTAATCCGAAGATAACTGGGGCAGCCCCGGCGGAAGTTTTTTCTTGGAAAGCTGTACCCGTCCAAGCGTAACCGAAACCGGGCTGCAGGACTTTCCGACAAACATCTTCCATCACTGCGATCGCCTGTCCCGTACTAAAACCGGGGGCGGGACTACCCTGAACGTTAATCGAGGGATAGAGGTTAAAGTTAGTGATAATCGGTGGATAGGTGAAGCGTTTGACGCTAACCAAACCCGATAGGGGAATATTGGCCCCGGTACGGGAACGGACGTAAAGACGGTTAATATCTTCAGGATTAGAGCGATAATCCGCTTCTGCTTGGGCAAAGACTCGATACAAGCGATCGCCTAAGACGAATTGGTTGACGAAGTTGGAACCGAGATAGGTTTGCAGGGTACCGAAAACGGCCTGCATATCGACGTTTTGGGCCTGTAGCTGGTTGCGATTGATGGAAAGTTCCAGCATCGGCGTGTCGGTGGTAAATTGGGTGAAAATTCCCGATAATTCCGGTCTTGTTCGGGCCTCGGCCATGACGTTATTAGCGTTGGCAATCAAAGCGTCCATGGGGAAAGAAGCGCGGTTTTGGATAAATAACTCGAAACCGCCGGTAGAACTTAATCCATCCACGGGGGGCGCATTAACGGCGAAAGCGCGAGCATCTGGGACTTTAGTGGCTAATTGCTGGTTAATTTTCCGCAGAACCCCGAAAACCGACTTATCTTCGCCGGGCCGTTCCGACCATTCTTTTAACTTGACAAAAAATAGCCCTTGGTTGCTACCACTTCCGGCAAAACTAAAGCCCGCCATACCGACAAAGTGTTCGATTTCTTCGATACCGTCGAGAATTTCTTCGTTAATCTGACGGATAACCTGGTCGGTGTAGCGCAAGGAAACCCCGGCGGGTGCTTGCACCAAAACGAAGGCATAACCTTGGTCTTCTTCGGGGATAAAACCCTGGGGAGTGGTGCTATAACTCCAAGCTGTGAGAAAGAGGGCGGCGATAAAGAAGGGTAACACTAAAAAACGGATGCGGATCAGAAATTCGATCGAGCGTCGATAGCCCTCTTTAACTGCGTTGAAACCCCGATTAAAGCCCTCGAAAAACAGTCCCAAGGGTCCGCGGGTGCGTTGGGGCGGTTTCATGATAATCGCCGACATGGTGGGGGAAAAACTGAGGGCGTTAAAGGTGGAGATGATAATTGAAGCGGAGATGATGACGGCAAATTGTCGATAAACGATCCCCACCGTACCGGGGAAGAAGGTGACGGGAATAAACACCGCCAATAGTACAAGAGAACTGGCGATAACCGCCGAGGTTAACTCGCCCATGGCATCAAGGGCAGCTTGAAATGGCCGCATTCCCTGCCGTAATTTTTCCGATACCGCTTCTACGATCACGATGCCGTCGTCCACCACTAAACCAGTGGCCAGAATGACGGCAAACAAGGAGAGGTTATTGAGAGAATAGCCTAAAGCCAGGGCGACGGCCATGGTTCCGATCAAAGATACGGGAATAGCGATCGCCGGAATGATCGTGGTGCGCCAATCCTGAAGGAAGATAAAAATGACGAGAATAACCAGTAAAATCGCCTCCACCAGAGTGCCAAAGGCTTCTTCTAGGGAAGCGGCGACAAAGGCGGTATTATCGAGGGTAATGGCGATATTTAACCCCGGGGGGAAACTTGGTTCTAGTTCCGCCATTTTTTCTTTGACCAGTTTGGCAGTATTCCAAGCGTTGGAACCGGGTAACTGATAGACGATATAGACAACGGCGGGGGATTTGTCGAAATAGGCGGCGGTACTGTAGCTTTCGGCTCCGATTTCTGCGCGTCCTACGTCTTTAATTCGGATTAAATCGCCATTTTCACCGACTTTGACGACAATATTTTCCGCTTCCTCCCCGGTGGCCACCCTACCAACGGCGCGAATGGCGATCTGGAATTGCTGCTCTTCGGGACTGGGATCACCGCCAATTGTCCCCGCACCCACCTGAATATTCTGTTCTCGGATCGCCTGTACTACTTGTTCCGCCGATACGCCCCTAGCGGCTAAAGCATCGGGATTAAGCCAAAAACGTAGGGCGTATTCCCTCTCCCCGATGATTGTTGTACTACCAACCCCCTCGATCCGACGAATCTCGGCATCGATGACCCGATCAACAAAGTTACTTAAAAAGACCGTATCGTAGGGATAATTGCCCTTTTCGTCCGGTTTGGCGGAAATCCCGTAGGCAAGGGTAACGCTGGGGGATTGGGTATTGGTTGTCACCCCCTGCCGGTTCACTTCTTCCGGTAAACTAGCGGCCGCGGTACTGACACGGTTTTGTACCAAGACTTGGGCAATGTTACGATCCATTTCCACCGGGAAAAAGACATTCACCGTACTTTGTCCGGTGTTGGTACTCTGGGACTGCATATAAACAATCTGTTCTGTCCCGTTAATCTGGCGATCGAGTACCGTGGTAACGTTATCCTGTACGGTTTTGGCATCGGTTCCCAAATAGTTCGCATTTACCGCTACCTGAATAAATGCCAACTGGGGCAGTTTTTCTAGGGGTAAAAAGGGAACAGCGATCGCTCCGATCAAAACGATTAAAATCGAGCAAACTGTGGTCAGAACGGGTCTTTTAATGAAGGTATCGGCAATACTAAGGATCATAGGGCGTTACTGGTTCATCTTTTCTAGGATAGTTGCGGCGGTGGGAGATTTACGAGTCAGATAATTAAATATTAATAGTTTAAAGATGGTATCTAGGATAACGGGAACCGTGGCCACAAACAAGCTAATAAATGTAATATTCTCGCGCCAACCAAAGTGCCGGAACAAAGTTTCTAAGATTACCGTCCAACCCTCCGCCGAGTGAAACCCGACAAATATATCGGTAAAGAGAATAAAGATAAAGGCTTTGGTTATATCATTTAAGCTGAGAAAATAACGACTAACATAAGCTCGCGTAATTGCCAATTGTTGACGACCAAAAATTAAGATGGCAATAAAGGCTATTAATCCAGTGATATCGGAGAGTAAGTTTTTCCAACCATCTTGACTTTCATAACCCGCTTCTTTAAATAATTCCTCGACCTGTTCTCGAAAATTTTCTTCTGATTCATGCCCTGCTTTTGCTACTCCTAAAACGTGCTTGATTTCCTTAATTTCTTGAAGTCTAGCAAATTCCCTGAGATATTTTTCGCCAATTTCCTGAGAAATATAAACTTCTGATATTTTCGCTCTATCCACACCCAAATAGTTTAAAATAGGGCTAAAGACGAAATTTTTACTAATAACCTGCACCAAGAGAGGAACTAAAATAATAATCAGGATAAAACGAATAGCAATACGTTGCTGTTGTCGCAGAGTACGGAGTTGTTTAATAACGGTTTGTTCGTATTCTGGGGTTAATTCTTGCTGGAAGTTAAAAAATTTATTACCGGTTACAGGAGAAATTGCCTGGTTATTTTTATCTCTGGAGGTATCACCAGTGAGATTGGCATTAGGCAGATTTGGGGTTTGATTATTCGGTAATGGGGGCAGCAATTCCTCTAAGTCTAGGCGATATTTACCGATAATATCCTCGATCGCCTTTAAAGTCTCTAGGATGTTATTATTTTCTGGGTTAGTTTGCGGATTAAAAAAATTACCCAGACGCACTTGAGTTAAATCGAAACGTATCTGTAATAATTCTCGCTCTAGGGTACTTTGAAAGTAATCATAAACACTTTTTCCTCCCACGGCAGCCGGGGAAATTTTTTGTCCCCCAAAATGTTTATCTTCGATCGCTTTAATTTTGAGTGCTCTCTGATAAGCTGATTCTAAGGCCACTAAAGAGCGTCTTTCTACCCATTGATTAACTCGATTCCAAGGCACGGCTATAATCCTCGCTTTTCTGTCATCACAATCACCACGGTAAGCTATCAGCGTTGGCTAGATATCTACTTTCGAGAAATATCCATAATATTACATTTTGAGCGCAGGTGATGCACTCCCACCATTGAGTAAATACAACGTTTCTCATCAAAATAAAGTGTAACCTAATTTGTTATCGACGACCGATGACCGACTCCCTAAAACGAAAACTTCCTAGCTCTCCATTAAGATAACTGCTCTAATTAAAGTTAGCAATAATTTTTAGATATTGAATGTTCCTCGACAAATAAACTATAGTTACTTTGAAAGATTTCAGGAGTAAATCTATTAGCCTGTTGCCGACAATTTTCTGGATCAATTTTATCACCGTGATCGACAAAATATTTAACTGCTTCCAGCAAGGATTGGGGATTTTGTTCCCCAAAAAGTAATCCTGTTCCCTGGGGAGAATTTTCCCGCAGATCCCGCACGGTTTCTAAAGCACCTCCGGCGGCAAATGCAATCACGGGAGTACCACAAGCTTGCGCTTCCACTAAAGCAATACCAAAATCCTCACAAGCAGCATAAATAAACGCTTTTGCTTTCGACATATATTCTGCTACCATTCGATCGGACACGGAACCTAAAATCTGAATATTATCCTTGGCTAACTGACGAATTAAAGCCATTTGTGGACCATCTCCAATAACCACTAGGGGTAATCCCAATTGATTAAACGCTTCCACAATTAAAGAGACTTTTTTATAACTAACCAAACGAGAGACTACTAAATAAAAATCTTCTTTTTTCTCTTGGTAGGGAAAACGCTCGATTTGTACGGGAGGATAAATAACTTTTGCCTCCCGTCGATAACAGCGCCAAATTCGTCTAGCGGTGTGGTGGGAATTAGCCAGAAAATAGTCCACACGATTAGCAGAAATCACATCCCACTGACGCAACCCATGCAAGAGATAACGGGTGAAAATACCGGGTAATCCCTGTCCTAACTTACTATTAGCCAGATAGTCAAAAGTTAAATCCCAAGCATAACGCATCGGAGTGTGACAATAACAAATGTGCACCTGATCCGGTCGAATTAAAACCCCTTTAGCCACACAATGGGAGGAGGATAAGATTACATCATAATCCTCTAAATTTAACTGCTCGATCGCTAGGGGAAGAAAAGGTAAGTATTTTTGTACGCCATTTCTCGCTTTCGGGAAGTTTTGCAGAAAAGTTGTCCCGATCGAGCGACCATAGAGATAACTATCGGGATTAGTGGACTCAAAATCGACCAAAGCGTATAAATCCGCCTCTAGACATTGTAAAATCTCCTTAACCACTAATTCCGATCCCCCCGTCGCCTTTGGGGTTAACCACTCGTGAACCAGAGCATACTTCATAGGATAATCAATAATCTCAGCCGTAATTATAGCAGTAAGGATCGGCAGTTTAAGAGTTCACTTACTGGTTTTCTCTTCCCCAAAATTACCGACACATATCCGATCACGGTAAAAAACACCAGAAAGAAATTATTAAAATTTTCCAGAAAAATTGCAAAGTTTAGTAAAAATTACTAGCAAGATCAGATTAGCGACTCCATAATGGGGATCAAGGAAAAAATAGGCTTAAACCCATTGGGATCAAGAAAAACTAGCTTTATATACAGAAGATAACTAATTAATGAGGTTTGCTATGATCACCCTGCAACAAGTACGCTGTCCTAATTGTGGAAATTTTGCCGAAAGACAGCATATTTTAGAACACCATCTCGTTAGCACCGCCTGTTCTCACTGTGATTATCTGTTAATTAGTTGCAGTCTCACGGGAAATGTACTAGAGTGCTATGCACCCGGTATTGGTTTAAGAAGTTAACACCGCTCCCTAGCCGGATCGAAAATGTCTTGTCAAAATAGAGTGGAGAAGACAAAATCAAGGAGCTAAGTAGCTATGGGGGGTAATTTCTTCAAGGGAGCGATCTCATTGGGGGTGGTAGCGGGGATTATGGGATTTACCAATCCACCCCAAGAACTTTACAGCGAATACGCCTCGGAAAAACTTCTCGCTCATGCCGACAAAATCGCTTGCGAGAAAATCAGTCTCTGTGACTCGATCGATTCTTTACCAGTGGCAGCCAGAAATGTGATCAAAAATCAAATCTTAAAACCAGCGATCGAAACCTCTAGTCAACGGCAAAATTTAGGTGTGTTCAGCATTTACACCACAGAGGCACCGGGGGTAGCTAAAATTAGAACTCTTGGCGCTTTTGGACACTTCTTGACTTTCTCGGAGACTTAGGTGAGATTGCTGCCAGCTTAACCGCTACCAGCTTAATAATGAGTTAAGATGATCGTGTTAACCCGCGATTTGAGCGATAGACTCCTCAAGAACACCGATTAATCCTGCCTAACCGTGTTTAATTTTCTGCTCATTCTCCGAGAAGCGATCGCCCGTTGGTGGTCCGAATTCACTCTCCAAACTAAATTAATGGCCGCGGCTACTTTAGCCGTTTCTTTGTTGATGAGTGGTTTAACCTTTTGGGCGGTTAACACGATCCAGCAGGATGTCCGTCTCAATGATACCCGTTTTGGCCGGGATTTAGGGCTGTTATTAGCCGCTAATGTCTCCCCTCTGATTGCTGAGGACAATTTAACCGATTTAGCCCGTTTTTCAGCCCGTTTTTATAGTAGTACCTCCAGTGTTCGTTATTTGATCTACGCTAACGAGGAGGGTGAAATATTTTTCGGTATTCCCTATTCTACCGCCGAAGTTAAGAACTCCCTGACGATCGAGCGTCGCATTCAATTACCGGAAAATTATGGCGAAAATGGGGAAACTCCCCTCATCCGTCAGCACAAAACCCCCGACGGTGAAGTAACCGATGTCTTTGTTCCCTTAAATCATGAGGGCAAATATTTGGGAGTATTAGCGATCGGGATCAATCCTAACGCTATTGTGGTGGCTTCTTCTAATCTAACCCGTGATGTGACTATTGCCGTTTTTGTCTCGATCTGGGCTATGGTGATTCTCGGGGCGGTTTTTAATGCTTTAACTATCACCAAACCGATCAAGGAGTTATTAGTCGGGGTCAAAAATATTGCAGCAGGAAATTTTAAGCAGCGCGTTGATTTACCCCTGGGAGGAGAGTTAGGAGAATTAATTCTCAGTTTTAATGAAATGGCGGAAAAGTTAGAACGATACGAAGAACAAAATATCGAAGAAATGACCGCCGAAAAAGCCAAATTAGATACGTTAATGTCCACTATTGCTGATGGAGCAATTCTCTTAGATACTAATTTTCAATTATTATTAATTAATCCCGCAGCTCGGGAAATATTTGGCTGGGAAGATCGGGAAATTATCGGTCAAAATGTTCTACATCTTTTTCCTTCGGAGTTAACGGTTAGACTAACTAAACCTCTCTATCAAATTGCGGCAGGAGAAACCCTCCAGCCAGAAGAATCGGCTAATCAAAATCAGAAAAATGCTGTTATTGATCAGGAAAATAATAACTATTCCCCAGCAGAATTTAGATTATCTTTAACTCACCCGAAACCCCGGACAATTCGCCTTTTGTTAACTCAGGTATTCGATCAGCATCGGGAGAATGTCCGGGGAATTGCCATGACGCTACAGGATATCACTAGAGAAACAGAATTAAATGAGGCAAAAAGTCAATTTATCAGCAATGTTTCCCATGAGTTAAGAACCCCTTTATTTAACATCAAATCTTTTATTGAAACCCTGACAGAATTTGGTGAGGATCTCAGCGATACAGAAAAAAGAGAGTTTTTAGAAACCGCCAATCATGAAACCGATCGCTTAACTCGTTTAGTTAATGATGTTCTCGATCTTTCTCGGTTAGAATCCTCGCGTAACTATAACTTAGATGCGATCGATATCGGACAATTAATCGAACAAACCCTAAGAACCTATCAACTCAATGCTAGGGATAAAGGACTAGAATTAAGCTCGGAAATTGAAGCCAATTTACTACCAATTTTAGGTCATTATGATCTACTTTTACAGGTATTAACTAATCTAGTCGGTAACTCCCTAAAATTTACTCCTGCTGGCGGTAAAGTGGTGATTCGTGCCTATAAAATAAGCAGAGATAATCCCCAAGAAACTCCCAAAATTCGCGTGGAAGTATCCGATACTGGTATTGGCATTGATGCCGAGGATCAAAGTGCCATATTTGATCGCTTCTATCGGGTAGAAAATCGCGTTCATACCCTAGAAGGGACGGGATTAGGATTATCGATCGTCAAAAATATTATTGAAAAGCACTATAGTCAAATTAATTTGATTAGTGAAGTGGGAATTGGCACAACTTTCTGGTTCGATCTAGCTCTATATCAAGGCTTGATCGCCAGCAAGAAAATTAACGACGTGAGTTTATAAAAGCCAGGGCAATACTACCCAAAATCAGGGTTAATAATAGCAATAATCCCTTATTTCTGAGACACCAATTTTTAAAAACCCTAGGGAGAGGGAGAGGAGGAATTTTTTCGGCTATTATTTGACTATTTTTGTATAAAGTGCAGCCAGTAGCGTAGGGACGTTGGGGAAAATTACAGCTATCATCGCCATGATAAAGACAAGTTTGACATAAAAACTCGCCGGTGACAGCTTGATGCAGGGTCATGCCGGGATGACCATAGGCCTTGAAAATATTAGAACAGTAGGGACATTGCAAGGCTTGACTATCGACCTTGTGCTGACAACGAGGACAGGTAATCATAATCGCTAAATTTTCCCTTTGAGGATTGTCATTGCGGATGATCATAGACTATAGCAAAATCCCCGGGCTTTTTCCGGTTATTTGACTAAATAGCTGCGCCATTGGGAGGCAACTTCTTCGAGTAAACGCCAAGTTTTCCCCTCGATCTGTCTTTGTAAATAAAGATCAAAATTGTTGTGTTGTTTGGTATCTTTTTGATGGGGCAATTGTAGAGTTAGATCGTAATCTCCCTGCAAGTGATAAGCGGGCAAATTACCCACATAAATCGGTTCCAGACTGGTGACATTAATTTTAGCAATTTTTACCTGCGGCTCCTCGATCTGTAAAGATTGACTAAGGCGATCGGATGTGTGACGAAATTGTAATAAAAGGGCTTTGGTGACGATTTCTCCAGGGGGGGCAAATTCTTGGGGGGGAGTGACACTACCACAAGCAGTTAGGAAGACAAGGAAAATACTGGTTAAAAAACTGAGAAAACGGCGCATAGAATGATATTTTGAAAAAGAATGGCAGCGAGTTAAGAAAGATTATGACTCAACCAAATGAGCGAGAGAATTTCAGCCAAGCAGAAACGGTGATCCGACTACAGGAGGCGATCGAGCAGTTAAATTCGATCGTTTCCCAACTTAACACGGGAACGGGGATAGTGTTACCCCCAAAAGTTGCTATTGATAATCTTCTTAACTCAACGCAACAGTTAGCCGCTGCTTTAAAACCAGACGAATTCGCAGGAGTTGAGCAAAGTTTAACCCCAGATTCTCCCATCGAAGCAGCGGAGGGAATCGACGATATTTTACCAGATTTCGAGCAGGTGGAAGGGTGGTGGACGGCAATTTTGAACAAAATTCGCCGACTTTTACCCGGGGGAATTAGCGAAAAAATTCCCGATTGGTTAATCACCGGCTTGTTAACAGGAAGTTTAGTCACTATCCTATTAGTAGCTGTGGTCAGTTTACCGAAAAATCCGGCGGAAATTGCCGAAAATATGCCTGAAGTTGTCTCTAGTCCCTCCCCGGCAGCTAGGGAAATTATCGAAACTCCCCCAGAATTAATCGCACCAGAGGCACCGATTCCCGTCCCGATTACCAAAGCAAAACCGCGATTAACTCCCGAACAAAGTTTAGTCGCAGCCATTCAAGAGGAAATTACCGATTTAACTACTCGTTATCCCGCCGGTATTATTTCTACCGTAGAGGCAGATTTTTTGGCTAGTCGTCTAGTAGTTATTTTGGGCGATAATTGGTATAGTCTGGAGGCATCACAACAGGATAAATTGGCTAATTCGGTTTTTCAACGTTGCCAAAGTCTCGATTTTCGGCGCTTGGAAATGAAGGATAACGAGGGAATTCTCCTCGCTAGAAGTCCCGTTATCGGCGATCGAGTGGTGATTGTCAATCGCACTCAACCCAGCGCTGCCATCTCCTCCGGTGAGTAGTTTTGAGCGCGGGGAAAGGGAGTTTCGGGCAAAGACAGCCTCAAGAATTCTCGCCCACCAGTCCGCTTTTTTCCCTCGCTGGTTAGATATCTATCTGAATATACACAAAAATTAGTGATCCCTGACTTAACAGTGCTATAATTGGCTAGGTAAAATTTTGTAACGATTCTTAATCTTGAACCTACCCGATAGTCAATGCTTCCCCCCGCCTGGGGTGGCCGCAGCAGTTTTGGTGCGAGAAAAATTGCTCCGATCCAACCCAATTCCCTTAAACTTTTCTAGGGTTCCCCTGACCGCCAAAATTTTGCCCTAACTACCAAGAATTAAGAGATTTCAAACTATACCATGAACTCTGTTATTCGTCAACAGCGAGCGCTGATCACCGGAGCCGGCAGCGGCATCGGCAAGGAAACCGCCCTCGCTTTCGCCAAGGCGGGAATTAATCTGGTTTTAATCGGTCGCGATCAGCAAAAATTGGCAACCGTGGCGGGAATGGCGGCAGATTTAGGCGTATCAGCCCAAGCTTACCCCTTAGATTTGGCAGATATCCCGGAAGTAGCTCCTAGTATCGCTAAAATCGCCCAAGAATCCGGACCGATCGATATCCTGATCAATAATGCTGGCATGGGTTACACCAACTCCTTGGCCGACACACCTTTGTCAGACTGGCAGCGGGTGATCGATCTGAATTTAACCAGTGTTTATCAGTGTGTGCAAGGAATTTTACCTGCCATGCGTCAACAGGGGGGAGGCACGATCGTTAACGTTTCCTCGATCGCCGCCGATAATTTCTTCCCTGATTGGGGGGCCTATAGTGTCAGCAAAGCGGGATTAGTGGCATTTTCTCGCATTTTAGCCCTCGAGGAGCGGGCTAACGCCATTCGCATCACGATTATCATCCCCGGGGCTGTCAATACTCCCATCTGGGACAGCGATAGCGTCAAAGCAGATTTCGATCGCTCGGCCATGTTAACCCCGGATATCATCGCTCAGGCCATTCTGCAAGCGGTGTTACTGCCCAAACAGGCCGTAGTGGAAACGATGACCATTATGCCCAGTGCGGGGGCATTATAACCCGAAATACTTCTATTTATCAATCAATTCGCCTACAGGCCTCTTCATTATGACCATAGCTTCTTCTAACGGTTTAAACGGTAATCTAACCGACGCTATTCAAGCACGCGTAACCAGTCGCCCTGATCGCAACACCCACAATGGCAAAACCGCTCAAATTCATCCAACTTCCGACGAAAACAAAGAACATATGATGGATGCGGTCAGAAATATCCTGATCTCGGTGGGGGAAGATCCCGAAAGAGAAGGTTTATTAAAAACCCCCAAACGGGTGGCCGAAGCGATGCAGTTTCTCACCCAAGGCTATCAACAATCCCTGGAAACCCTCGTTAATGGTGCGATCTTCGATGAAGGTCATAATGAGATGGTATTAGTGCGCGATATTGACTTCTTTAGTCTCTGTGAACATCATATGTTACCCTTCATGGGTCGGGCCCACGTTGCCTATATTCCTAACCAAAAGGTGGTCGGATTAAGTAAATTGGCCCGCATTGTGGAAATGTATTCCCGTCGTTTACAGGTGCAAGAGCGCCTCACCCGTCAGATTGCCGAAGCGATTCAAGAAATTCTCGACCCCCAAGGGGTTGCGGTAGTCATGGAAGCAACTCATATGTGCATGGTAATGCGCGGGGTGCAGAAACCGGGATCCTGGACTGTCACCAGCGCCATGTTAGGAGTCTTCCAAGACGAGCAGAAAACCCGCGAGGAGTATCTTAACCTGATCCGTCATAAACCCAATTTCTTCTAGTCAGGGAAATGGGGGAATTCAACTAAAACCCCAACACCCAAAACCTTCTAACTGATCACTGATCACTGAATGTTTGCAGTCGCTCTAACAAGAGGGCGACTTTTTTGATGTCTTTATCACCAGGCGATCGCTCAACGCCGCTAGAGACATCAATACCCTGGGGGTGCAGCCGAGTTAAAGCTTCACTAATATTATCGGGGTTGAGTCCTCCGGCCAGAAACCAGGGCAAGGGGGGCGAAAAACTGGCTAAGGCTTGCCAGTCTAAGGTATGTCCCGTACCGCCGAGCAATTGGGGATGGTAGGCATCTAAAAGTAAAGTATCGACGCTATTGAAGTAAATTGCCGACTTTTCCCAACTTTCTCTGTCTTTGATCCGCAAAGCTTTGATAATTTCCCGGTCGGGTAATAATTGCCGCAACCTTTGGCAATATTCGGGAGATTCCTTACCATGTAACTGCACACTTGTCAAGGGGGTTTTAACAATTATTTGCTGAATAATTTCCGGTTGCTCGTCGGCAAAAACCCCGATAAAATCAATTTTGTCGGGTATTGCGGCAATAATGGCGTTAATTTGCTCGATTTTGACGTAACGAGGCGAACTAGGTACGAGGATAAAACCTAAGGCCGTAGCTCCTAAATTGGCGATCGCTCGTCCTTGGTCCGGTTGGGTAATGCCGCAAATTTTAATTCGCATTTAATCTTATTCACAAAACGTTACAAAAACTGTTAAGTATTCAAACAAAAAGCAGTTTCGGGTCAAGAGCTTTTTATAATTCCCTGTGATTAACAAAATCTTATCAAGACTGGAGCGCAAATGATCCCTTCCACCTTACTTTTAGCCACCGCTCAAACCATTCCCTGGAATTTATCCGTCGGCATTACCATGACGTTAGCTAACCTAGTAGCCTTCGTTATCGGTTATTTTGCTATCCAAAATACTGGGGCCGGCCCTGCTTTACCCTTGCCGCAGTTAGCCTCGAAAAAAAGCTTCGGTCTGCCAGAATTATTGGCTACCATGAGTTTTGGCCATATTCTCGGTGCGGGACTGGTTCTCGGTCTTTCTAATGCGGGTATTCTCTAATCAGTAATCAGTAATCAGTAATCAGTGACCAGTAAACCTACCCTAAGGATGAGTGGGGAAGCAATGCTTGCGCCCAAAATGTCACATTGACAAACACTTTACTTCTTAAGCTTGCCCTTAATCACTAATTCTCTTATCCCGAACTGAAGTTAAATGCAGCCAATAGATCGTAAAATTTAGGAAGTTATTATGTTGATTTTTAAGGCTTTTTTGTCAGCCAGTAAAATTTGGTTAGGCAACTAAGTAAAAGTGAGCGATCGATGCTATAGAAAACACCGATGACGATGATGGATTTCTTTCGCAAAAGCGAAGGATTTTAGTTTTCTCAAGCTACTGTTCGAGGTAAGTCAAGAGATTGGAGGAGATTCAGGTAATCTAAGGATAGGCGGTTAAAGTGCGTCTTAGCTTACCTGATAACGTTCTTAAAATCTATCTTCAGTAAAAGTTACTCATTTTAGTTATCTAGCTATATAAACGAGTAACTTTAAAAGGTTTTAGATAGGTTTTTGGTTTCTGTATTTAACCCCGATCCTCACAAACAAAGTCTACTACTCGATCGATTTCCCGGGATGAGCGGATGCGACGACTACCGCTGCCGAGTTCGCCACCACGACAATTGGCCCACCAACGTTCGCGACTGCCATTAACGATCGCATCAAATTCTCTAATTCTGCCACTATCATAATAACTGCGGCGATCAACGACAAAACGACCGATATTGGGGAGGCGAAATTCTTCGTAAACATTACCTTCCCAACCGCCACCAGAATTACCGTGATGGTCGTCGGTGCGTACCTCAAACTCGCCCCGACAACCATTTCTCACCACAATATTGCCGTTTTGGAAATCCCAATTACCCTCACAGGGAGCAGCGGAGCGAGTGCGGATTAATCTGACTTGGGCCCATCGAGCATTGACGGGACAGCGAGTAGTGCGACCGCTTTGACTTTCACAATTAATTCTCATGGTTCTGGCCGCTGCTGGCTCGCTCCCTAGGGGATAAATTAGCAATAAACCGAGACTAGATAATAAAATTTGGCGAAACATTGTTTTTATCTCCAAGAAATTCTCTAGTTTATCTTACAGGGGTATCCAGAAAATGAGTAGTAGTGCTTGAAGTGCGTTAATCAACAAAAAAGAAGGGTGATTTAACTTCACCCTTCCCCCTATTCGGTAAATTTTCTTGCCATCTTTAGAGAGCGTTACCGCGAGGTAATACTTCTTCAGGGAAGATAAAGTTTTCGTGGGGTTGGTCTTGGGGAGCCATCCAAGCTCTCAGACCTTCGTTAAGCAGAATATTTTTAGTGTAGAAGGTTTCAAATTCCGGGTCTTCCGCCGCTCTCAATTCCTGAGAAACGAAGTCA